>NZ_JASJOR010000040.1:0-74988 GCF_030068545.1 Xanthocytophaga flava
GTTTCAAAGTCTTATTAATTCGGTTTGAGAAGAAGGCGCCTAACTGGACTGCATTTCTCTATATGGCTTTCTCTATTCGTTTTTTACGTAAAATCCAACCTCTTAATAAATACTAAACAACTTCATTATATACAATTTATTTTTATGTATGACCTTAAGGATTCTTTCGGACAATGGTATACATAAATATTTCTTCCGGAAAGCGAAATGTGCCACTTGTATTGTATGAATTCTCTTGTTTCGCACGTTTATGTTCCTTGAATATAATATAATGGTTGCTTTCGTAGCTGATTCGTTCTTCTTCTCCTACAAGTCTTGCACTTTTTTTGAATCCATCCTCTGCATTACGTAAGGATGATTCAAATGAAGATCCATTTAAATGGCCAATGGATAACTTTTCAAGATATACCATACTTTGGCTCTCATTATCAATCTTTAGAGCTATTTTCTGGCGTTCATTGACAAAGATACCTTCCTGAGTTTCCCATTTGTAGCCTATCGTATTCAAATGAGATAAGATAGCTTTTTCCGTCATGTTGGCTGTAAAAATCTTGTCTATATCCTGAAATTCTAGTTTCCGATCTTCGATTTTAAACGCTTTTTTAATCTCATCTTCACTGAGAAGTGCTTTACTTACACTGGGGTCTTGTTTCCAGTATATTACATCAATGGTTGCTCCTTTATAAAGGCTATTGAACTCAGACCCATTGATGGATTGTGAAAAATAGTATTTGCGGGTTTTGGGAGGCTGATAGCTGACACGTACTTCATAGGTAGTGTTGCTCTGAAATCTGCGGGTAGTAGTGGTAGATTCTCCATCCACTATATTCGCTGTGATAATAACCCCTTCTTTCTCAAGAACAGCTTCTTTGCGACTACTGAAATGCATCCAGAACACAAATATGAGAATGATACCTGGTATAATAGCCAAAGGTGCCACTCCTTTGGGGCTACCCTTTGGAATATCTTCTGTAAACTCATAGACAGATGTAAAGTCACCAATGAGTAATGCCAGAAATAATGCAGTGAGAGCGGCACCTGCAAAGGATAGAAAGCCAGGGTACTGATTGTAGGTACCTATCGAAATTCCACTCCAGAATAGATAGAGGGTAGTAATGACTGCTCCCAGCCATATTTTTCTGCGTCTATTAAATTCCATAATTATATGTCTTAAAAAGAGTGTAGTGTGTGGTACTTTTGTGTTTAAATACGATTGCTTCCGTCCTCTTGCTTTACAGGCTTTCCTTCATATTTGGTTAGATAGTAATGTGTACCTTGTATTTTAAGATGATAAGTAAACTCACCACCTTCTGCATCTTTAAAATGAATAAGACCTGATATTTCTGGTTCCATACCCTTAAAAATACCTTTAAAGATAAATATCCCTTCTTCTTCCCGCATTGGAATCAGGTTCGGATCTACCTGTGCATTATTTGTATATGTATTGCGTTCATCTTTGGAAAGTGTTTCATATCTGTCAAAATGGACCGGAACCCCTTTATTTCGGATAGCATACGCAAATTTTCCATCTTCAAAGCCAAACGTAACCTTTTCAAATACAGGTTCATAGATGTATTTGATTTCCTGAATAGCGGTAGGATTTTGTTTTGGAATGATAGCTATCCGCTTTCTCTCTGATGTTTCAGACAAAGATTGTATCAGGGTGGTTTTGTTAATCACTACTGTATCAAATGATTGATAAGATGAATCAGCCTGAAAGGCATCCAGAATGGCGTACTCGCCATATGATTGAGGTGACTTTTGACTCCAGAGGCAGGTAACAGTCTTAGGGGTAGCTGATAGCACTTTCAGATAGGTGCTTTTGTAGTGTTCATCTTCCAGTTTATAGTAATAGCCAGCTTTAGCCTCATTGATTTTTTGTTTGTTCTCAACATACGTTTCTTTCAGATAGGCTTCATATCTTCTTTTAGAAAGAGCAGAATCTATTTCAGAAAAGATGGAAAAGCCTATACCTCCACAAACCAGCAGGATAGGTCCGATAAAGGTATACCAGGGAATTCCACGTCCTAGTGACGTACTGGTCAAATAACGAAGCAGATCTATAGTGGGTTCATACAGTTTACCATCACGTCCTTTCAAAACCCATATTTGTCCTATTGGAAAAAACGGAATCCAGAATAGGTGAAAGTACTTCTGGCGTTGCTGGATCATATATTGCTGATCCCAATCCTGAGGTAGCCCGATCTCTGAAGGCCGATGAGATACTATAGAGAATGAATTCCATCCAAATACTATCATATATGCAAAGTTAAGATGTTACTGTGTGGGCGTGCGAGTGTTAATACACTCATAAACAAAAAGGTAATTGTATTTCCATTGCTTCAGAACGCAATTTCTTCTAGTATTGCAGCCTGGTTTAAAGCACCTTTTCAGAGAAATCTTACTTCAGTAATATTTAGCAGCACCAGGAGTGGTTATGAATCGCAATTGATTGTTTTCCAGGGATAACATAGATGGGTAGTATGCCTGATACTGGTAAGAATGAGATCTGTTGTGTGCAACAATCTTCTAAAAAGTAATAAAGCTGAGATTTTTTTTCTAAGAATAGAGTTTATCAAAATGAAGAAATACAATCAGCTAAATGCCAGAAAAATTGTCTTTTAGTAAAGTGTAAAATAAAAAATACAGATTAGTATTCAGACCCATGAGAATAAAATAGTGTGTTTACCCTGTCTTAAGTTTATTACTAAATAGAGTTTACGAAACTACCACTTAAATTTTTTATATGAAGAGAACCTTTTACTGGTTAGGAATGATTTTCGTGTTTGGTATAGTAGGATGCCATAAGTCTGCAGAACCTGTTAAGCCACAAGAACCTGTACCACCTGTTACACCTCCACCTCCTGTTGAAGAACCTACAACCTTGTATCGAATTGGTAAGATTACTTTATCTCCAGGCAGAGTGGTTACTTTTCAATATGGACCCAATGGAGAGATTACTCAGTCAGATCTGACTGATTCGCTGAAAAATACATATGGTATTATGGCGAGTCATTGGACGTTTGTATATGATTCTATAGGACATCTGGATAAACTGAAGAGTGAAGATGGTTCATATATAGAGGTAACTACTGATAGTACAGGACGTGTAACAAGAGCTATACGCGCTGTAGTTGGAAACTTTATCTTTGAAAATACCTTTTCCTATGATTCACTGGGCCGTTTGGCAGTTTTTGAAGATCGGATGATGGGGTCCAGTAACAAGTATCTGTATAATTATACCCTGGATGGTAATTTGAGTTCTATCATTCGGTCAGGAAGTCCTGCTGCATTGAACTTTTCATTACACGCTACAGCGTATGATAGCCAGAATAGTGTATGGCAAACAGATATACGTAGTAATCTGATTTACTGGTGGCTGGTAAGTCTAACCTATTTTGCAGATAAATCTCCTGCGTTGTTTCTATCCTATAAAAACAACATTACACAATGTACTTATACGGACCTGCAAGGTAACAAAACAGAATTGCAGGTGGCTTATGAGTATACAGAAAACCATCCTACCCGAATGAGGTCTTTACAAACAACAGATAGTACCACATTCACAGGACCTTTTGAGTTTGATTATCAGAGGTATTCCAAATAAGCTTTGCAGTACAGGTAGATAATCGTTTCTATCTGTACTGTAGTATATGCCTGGACTTATAGCTTCTAAAACCTTGAAGCTACCAGATCAATCTGTAAAGTATCTTATAGGAAGAATGAGAATAATGTAAAAATACAACTTACAGAATGGTCAAAAATAGATTTTTATGTCTGAGTAGAGTTTTTCCACACTATCTGTTTTAGATTACAAAGGGAAAAATACCGTAAAATACGGGGAAAATACCCCTTGAAGTTATTTGTTTACTGCAACAAGTTGGTGCATATTGTATCAATACTTCTTCAGGATAATATCCCATTCGGACTATTGTTCTTTATCTTGTTAAGCGTCTGATATATTGCATCTTATGTCTAAATGTTTATCTAGGTCATAGACAGACATAAAGAGCCGGCTGGCAGAAAGGGTGAAGTATAGAAAAACAATTCACTAACCTATCTGTTTATTTTTTTGTGATGGATACGACAAGTCTGCTGTTAATACTCTTAGTATGTGGATTGCCTTTTCTTATTTATATTCAATATCAGAATCTGCGAAAACTTATTCAGGAAGGTGTAAGACTGGAGAAGGAATTACATGCTGTAATAAAAAAGAATGCATGTAATAAAGAGATTTCTCTTGATAAGGATGATCTTAACAAAATAGAATAAGCCTCAGCTTCTACATTTGTTGGCTTATATATGGCTGTTTTATTCTAAAACCAGAAGGCGTGTAGTTCCTGAAGGTTTTCCCTTGTCAGTTCATACGGAGACTTATCTGGTAACACGCAATCTATACCACAATAAGGACAAATGCCTGTCTCATCTGCTTCTACAAAATCCACTACTTTGTATGCAGGATATACTTTTAAACAGTAATAACACCCTGCCTGAACAGATTCTCCCAGTGCTTTTTTATTGATGGTGGTATATTTAAGAGATTTTTCCAGTACATCTTTATTCATACGCATATCCAGGATAACAAGATGACAAGTAAGAGTATCTACCCTTTATACGATAGGGAAGTATAGTGTAACTCGAAAATCACTAGACTTATTTCCGAAATTACATATTCTAGTTCAGAATATATCTTACATGTGTGTATCCTGGTGTCAGAATGAATACAAATCATGCTTTGACTGATAGAGAAATAGTGAAATTAGTATCTTTGAGTATGGTTCGTCTAAAAACAACTTCCCTCTTCATTCATAGTGCAGGCTGGATATTGCTCTTTATTTTTCCTCTGTTATTTATGAGTGACATAGAGAGTATAGGAGAACTCCTGACTTCCATGTATTACTGGCAGTTTTGCTTGTTTTATATTGCTCTCTTTTATTTGCATACCTACTGGATATTTCCGTTTCTGTTTTTTAAAAAGAGATATATTTTATATGGATTTGCGGTTATCTGTCTGTTTGCCAGTGTATACATGCTAAAGCCGTTTGATCAGCTTATTGTGCATAATTCCTTTTCCAGAAGAGAAGGAGAGCCACCACCAGGTCTGGTACCACCACCTCGTCTCGGTAAGCCTATGCATGATCGTCCAGACTTTAGGCCAGAACCCAGCGAAAGTGTAGAGAGGTTACCAAAGGGCGACCATATAGACATTACCAGTATTTTCCTCTTTGTGATTATGATGGCTCTGAGCATTGCTATTGAGACCATGTATCAGTGGCGTGAAACGGAAAAACGGGCAGTACAGGCTGAGGCTGACAAGATTAGTGCCGAGCTGTCTTTCCTGAAAGCCCAGATTCACCCACACTTTCTTTTCAATACCCTGAATAATATTTATGCATTGGCAATCACACAGAATGAGAACACAGCTACTTCTATCATGAAGCTCTCTAATATCATGCGTTATGTAACAGATGAAGTACTGGAAGATTTTGTACCTCTGAGCAATGAAGTAGAATGTATCCGAAACTATATTGACCTGCAGCGGTTACGATTAGGAAAAAATATGCAAATCGATTTCTCTGTAAATGGTAATCAGGAACGGGTAAAAATAGCTCCATTGTTATTGATGACTTTTATTGAGAATGTATTTAAGTATGGTGTTAGTAATCATCATCCGGGGAGCATTATAATCAAAATACTTGCAGAACGACAGCACATCTACTTTTTTTGCCAGAATCAGATTTTTACCACCACTCAGAATACAAATCGGGAGGGAGTAGGGATTGTTAATAC
Organism: Xanthocytophaga flava; assembly: GCF_030068545.1. Classification (NCBI taxonomy): domain Bacteria; kingdom Pseudomonadati; phylum Bacteroidota; class Cytophagia; order Cytophagales; family Rhodocytophagaceae; genus Xanthocytophaga; species Xanthocytophaga flava. The sequence continues at coordinate 5,791 of NZ_JASJOR010000040.1, forward strand.
CAGACAACGCTTGAATCGACTTTATTCAGATAAGCATTCTTTGACTATTAAATCAGAAGATAATATATTCACTGTTGAGCTAACCTTATACTCTTAGTCATTGTACAGTGTTTTTGAAGAAACAGGATATTGCCTGACTAATTTTTTGCAAAATGTTCCTAAAGTGTATTGCTGTCGATGATGAACCCCTGGCTTTGGATATTCTCAAAACCTATATTGCCAGATTACCTGTTTTGCAATTGATACAAACTTTTGATGATGCAGTTCTGGCAGTCGACTTTTTGAAGCAGAACCCTGTGGATCTTTTGCTGGTTGACATACATATGCCCGATCTGTCCGGTCTGGATCTGGTTCGTTCGCTTGATATTATGCCTCTGATCATTTTTACGACAGCACACAAGAATTACGCATTTGAAGGATTTGAACTCAATGCGGTTGATTATTTACTGAAACCCATCGATTTTGGGCGATTTGCCAAAGCCATCTCCAAGGCTGTTGACTACCATCAATATAAAACCCGATCTTCAGGAGAATCTGCTGAGTACCTGTATGTGTATTCCGAATACCGGCAAGTACGGATTAATCTCAACGAGATTGAATACGTCGAAAGCCTGGAAGATTATATTCGGATACATTTGAGTGGGCTGAAACCTGTAGTTACCCTGATGACCTTAAAAAAGGTGCTTGAAAAGCTACCTGAACAACAGTTTAAACGGATACATCGTAGCTTTGTAGTAGCTATTGATCGAGTCACTTCTATTCATAACCGAAAGGCTATACTCGATTCTGGCAAAGAGTTGCCAATTAGTGATAGTTATACAGGGTTTATTCAGGAGTGGAAGGAAAGGTGATTGAATTTTTTAGAGTAGAAGGAAAAGAAAAAGATACTTTTCGTTCTGCTCGCAGGCCAATTCTAGACCTTATCGTGTTCCATAATTTTGCAGGAAATAAAGAAGGTCTCTGGTGTGGTGTTCACTCACACCATATTGAAAGCAACAGCAACATACAGTTGTGTCAAGTTCAAGTTTGCGATTGTACCCAAACAGGTTTCTACCGACCAACACAATGGATGTTCAAACTAGTCTATTTCTATTAGAGCCAGTTCTGCATTCCCTGAAACACACTTCCTGTCCTTCTGAAAGAATCTCGTGACAAATAGAGTTACGCTTGGTTTGTGAGAAAAACAAATACATTCCAAATCCAAAGGCCGCCGGTCTTGCCACGAGTTCCTTTCAGGAGGACAAAAAAAGGTGATAGGGTAAAAAGAGAGTTTTTTCTGAAATCTTCAAAATTGAAAAAGATATGGGACATGATAATGGAAAGCTTCAGGCTTTGTGGTGGAAGATTTGGCAGAAAGTGCCCTTTTGGGGTTATTACTCATTGCGTGACAAAAAATTGATACGGCGTGGGATAAGCATAAGTTCTGGACAATAAATAAACATAAAAAGCCCTGTAGATGAGGAAACTGTAATAAGACTGATAAAAGGAATCTGAGAAGGCAAAAGAAGAGATGTCTCACTCAAAAATAAATCAGCGCCTATGCTTTTGAAAAAAGCATAGGCGCTGATCTCACATCCAACATTCGGGATGATTCATATATATAGCGAAAAAAGACTTCTACTTTTGATAACTGGTTGTAGATACAGGCTTGGACTCTGTGCGATGCCATTTGGCAGATTGGCCTTCCCTTATTTCATCTGAGGCTTCTTTCACAATCCAATCGCCAGGTTGCAGGTTACCAAATACCTCTACAAGAGTATCTACTACATTGCCTTTTTTAATAGCAATGCGTTCTGCTTTGTCATCTTTTACCCGAATCACAAACACCTTTTCAGAAGAACTTACCACTGATTTCACAGGAACAAATAAAGTCTGCGCAGATCGGGTGATAGGCAGACGGACTTCTGCATACATCCCTGCTTTAAGTTCATCATTGGTATTCTTTATATCAAACTCTGTCATCATAGATCGGTTCTCTTCCTGCAGGCTACTTCCACTACGGGCATAGTTGGCTGTAAACAGCTTTTCAGGAACCGCATTCACTGTGAAGTTTACAGTTCCTTTGCCCGAAATCTGATTGGCATATACCTCTGGAATAGCTACCGTCAAACGTAAGGTACGACTATCTTCCAATACAAATAAGGGTTTGGCACTGCTACTCTCCGAAGGTCCTACCAATGCTCCCGGACTGGTATTCCGCTCAATAATCACACCATCAAACGGAGCAGTAATAGTTAAATACTGGGCTAGTTGGGATTTAGTTTGGTAATAGGCGCGTGCTGCCTGCACATTCCCCTGTGCCACAGTAGCTGATGCACTGTCACCCATCATACGGGCTTTTGCAAGATCCAACTCGTTGAGCGAAACGGCACCTTCCATTTTACTGGTTTTGAGCATACGCTGATAGGTAAGCTTACTTGCCTGAGCCCGGGTGCTTTGTTCACTGGCCGTTGCTTCGGCAGCCTGTAGCTGAGCTTTAGCCTGACTAAGTTCAGACAAGGATTCCGGTGCATCCAGTATAGCCAGCACCTGTCCCTTTTTCACAACAGATCCACGATCCACTGCCAAGCTTTTGACAAACCCCTTTACTTTGGGATGAATATTTACTTTGTTCCAAGGCTTTAATTCACCGGGTAATACTATTTGCTTGGAAGGTTGCAACTGTTGTACAGGCACTATAGTAATTTCCTGAACTTCAGCTACAGAAGAAGCTTCTTTGTTTCCATCTGCTTCTTCTTCATGGCTGCTGCATGCACCTGTTAAAATGGCTGAGGCCAGTACTAGCACTAAAGGAATATATTTCATAGGACAGAATGTGTTTGAGTAGTTGGTTGGAAAAAGGTACTTTCAGGATCTTCAGGGTCAAGAGATACGGACGCGAGAGATGCTTTTCGTTGTATCTGGACAAAAACTCCAGGTAAAATCAGCAGAGAGGCTAGCGTAGAAGCAATCAAGCCTCCAATTACAGCTTGTCCAAGAGGCGCAATCTGATCACCGCCTTCGCCTAGTCCGGAAGCCATCGGAATCATACCGGCAATCATGGCGATACTGGTCATCAGAATAGGACGAATACGACTGTTTGCGGCAATGACAACTGCCTGACGGGCATCTTTCAGTTCCAGCCGCAGGTTTTCAGCATTGGTCACCATCAGAATAGCATTGGCTACTGAAACCCCCACAGACATGATTAATCCCATGTATGATTGCAGATTCAGTGTAGAACCTGTCAGCAGAAGCATTCCCAATGCCCCAACCACTACAGCCGGAATAGCAGATAATACCACAAAAGACAGTTTGAAGGATTGGAACGTTGCACTTAACAATAAGAAGATAATGACAATGGCAATGATCAATCCGGTTTGAAGGCTGCTCAATGTATCTGTTAATAGTTGTGTCTGTCCTTTCTGTTCCACAATCACCCCACGTGGTGGTTCACCTGCTTTGCGAATGGCCTCTTTTACAGCTTTATCTGCTGCACCCAGATCTTTTCGGAATACATTGGCATTGATGGTTACCAGTCGGTTTGGACCCGAACGGTCATATTGACCTGGTGCTGTCTCCTCAGAAAATGTAGCTACATCAGACAATACCGGATGTTGGGCCCCTGTATGTAAGGGAATATTGCCAATATCCTCAACAGTACTCATCAGATTTTCAGGAATCTGTACCTGTACCTGATAGGCAAGCCCTTTTGCATCATCTAACCAGAGGTTTTTATCTGTAAAACGACTGGAAGAGGTAGCCGCCACCAGCGAACGTGCAACCTGTGATGAAGTCACGCCCAGCTGTCCAGCCCGTTGACGATCCATTTCTACTTTTAGCACCGGATAGGAGAGAGGTTGGGCGATTTGGACATCCCGGAGGAACGAAACCTGTTTCATCTGATCCAAAATCTTTTGAGCAAAGCGTCCAGCCTCTTTGACATCTTTAGCTGCTACAGTTACCTCAATAGGAGTAGCGGAACCCTGACTCATGATTTTATCTACCAGCTCAATCGGTTCGAACAATACTCTTAATCCTGGTATTTCAGTTGTCATTCGTTTACGCAATTTCTCTTGGAGAGCATCCATGCGAACTGAAAATCCTTCTGCCAGCGCTACTTGTAACACAGCCTCGTGAGGGCCACTATTAAATACGAATATGTTAGAAGTACCATAACTGGAAGGTACTGTCCCTACATACGCCGAAGAGATCTCAACATGATTAGGACCTACTTCTGAACGAATAATATCCAATACTTTTAACGTTGCTTCTTCTGTACGTTCCACCCGTGTTCCATCCGGTACTCGTAACCGAAGCTGAAACTGATTGCTGTTTGCTTTAGGAAGAATGTCTGTTCCAATCAGAAGAAATCCTCCCACCACTAGCAACACAGAGACTACCAGGTATCCAATAACTGTACTGTTTCCATGAGCCAATACTTTTTCCAGGAACTGACTGTATTTGAGTTTGAATTTGTCGAATCCCTTTGGTGCTGGCGCATGGTGTTTTTCTTCTTCAATCATATCTGATATTTCCTGTTTGTCCAGTGCCAGTGTTGGTGCTTCATGAGGTGGATGGCTTTTTAGCAGCCAGTTTGCCAGAACAGGCACAAAGGTTTGAGACAACAGGAAGGATGCAATCATGGCAAAACCCACCGAAAGTGATAATGGTAGGAACATAGAACGGGGAATACCACTCATAACAAACGCTGGAGCAAATACCGCCAGAATTGCCAGCAGAATCAGAAACTCGGGAAATGCGATCTCTTTACAGGCATCCCAGATAGCCTGCGCTTTGGGTTTTCCCATTTCTAGGTGTTGGTGAATGTTTTCTATTGTTACCGTTGCCTGATCGACAAGTACCCCAATGGCTAATGCTAAGCCACTCAATGTCATGATATTAATAGATTGACCTGCCAGTTGAAGCAGAATCACCGCAGAAAGTACAGATATAGGAATTGTCAATACCACAATGATTACACTACGCCAGTCTTTCAGGAATAACAATACCATCAGACCTGTCAACACCGCTCCTAAAATACCTTCCGTGACCAGACTCTTTAAGGCATTGGTTACATATACGGACTGGTCAAACTCATACGAAACCTTTACATCTTCCGGAATGGCATTGCGAAGTTCTGGCATTGCCTTTTTGATGTTGTTTACTACCGCCAGTGTAGACGCATCTGATTTTTTAACAACCGGGATATATACTGCCCGGCGTCCGTTGACCAAGGCATAACTCACTGTAATATCCGCTCCATCTTCTACAGTGCCGATATCTCGTACAAATACGGTAGGACCTGATCCAATCCGAATAGGTATATTCAGGAAATCTTCAGGCTTGCGAACCAGAGAATTTACAGGAGTCATCAGCGTTTTGTCTCCCATACGAATGTTTCCGGCAGGGGAGGGCTGGTTATTAGAAACAATCGAACGAATAATTTCTTCCGGTGTAAGATTGTAGCTGCGTACCAGTTGAGGGTCTACCTTAACCACAATAGTACGTTGGTTCCCTCCAAATGGCGGAGGGCTGGATACCCCTTCAATCCGGGAGAACATAGGTCGTATCCGTGAAGAAGCAAAGTCCTGTATCTCGTTTAAGGATCGGGTTTTGCTTTCAAATACCAGCTGACCAACCGGGACCGAACTGGCGTCAAAGCGTACCACCTGGGGTGGCACCGTCCCTTCTGGCATATAGGCCTTAGCACGTGAGACGTTATTGGCTACCTCTGCCGCTGCCTGAGCCATATCCGTACCCGGATAAAACTGTAATTTGATCAGACAAAGACCCTGAATAGTTTTTACATCCACATCTTTGATTCCAGACACATACAGAAAGTGATCCTGATAACGGGTGGCGATAAATCCATCCATCTGATCAGGAGCCATACCACCATACGGTTGTACAACATAGATAGTCGGCAGATCCAGATTGGGGAAAATATCTACTGGAATACTTGACAACGAAAGCACAGAGAAAAAGAGAATTCCCATGACGGCCACAATGACCGCAATCGGCTTTCGCAAGGCATTTCGAATTAATTGATACATATCTAAACAGTGTTTAATGACAAAAGATTAGTTAAGCTGGTTCAGAAACAGTGACAGATCACCAGTAGCTGCTGCCTGAAGTAACAGCGATCGCCAGGCATTGCTGATAGCTACGTACTGGTCTACTTCTGCCCGGTTGAGTGTCAGCAAACTCTGCATGACAGTAGGGAGATCTGTCAGACCGCTTTCGTAGCGTGCACGTGCCTGATTCATTGCCCGGCGGGCTGCATTTAACTGAACAGGTGCCAGTCTGGCCTGGTCTAGTGTAAGGGCAAACTGCATTTCTGATTCACGAAATTGCCGATTGAGTTTCAGTGACTGATCATTGTATAGTTCCTGATACCGTTGCAACTGGGCTTTTTCGCTTTGGTAATCGTTGTGGACCTTAAAAATACTGGTCAGGTTCCAGCGGGTTGAGATACCAATCATGTAGTTATATACCTGATAGTTAACCCCACTCGCAAAGTCAGTCCGATAAGAGTCATCCTTATTGGAGACACCTGATCCTCTGGCCCAGCCTGCAGCCAGAAATGAAATAGATGGACGAAATGACCTGCGAACAGCGATACTTCTGGCTTCTGCTGCTGAAGTCTGAGCCTGATACAGCCGTAACAGAGGATTGTTTTGAATAGAAGAGGCTCCTGCAGGTATAATCGGAAGCTTTGTATAAAAGCTCATGCTATCTACAGCTAGGCTATCCTGAAGATTACCTGTCAGCTCAGAGAGACGCAGACGTTGCGCTTTTTCATTGCGCTGGCTTTCCAGCAGCAGAAGTTGCGCTTTGGTATATTCTGCATTGGCCAGTGAACTATCTACACCAGGACGCATTCCGGACGAAACGCCTGATGCTACAACTTCTCTAAAAATACGGGCTCTTTCCAGATTGCTCCGTTGTACCGTTACCAGTTTCTGACTGATCAAGAGCAACAGATAGGAATCAATCACCCGGATTTGTTGCTGGAATAACTCGTTTTCATATTCCAGCTGGCTGCGAGCCATCTCATTGCGTGCTGCCTGGACATTGGCTGCTACTTTACCAAAGTTGATGATTTTCCATTCCAGCAAAGCTGTTGTAAAGCTGCCAAAGACACCCTGATAAATATTGTCAGGACGAATACCGCCCGAAGGTGATATGGCAGTTCCTTCATTGGGGTAAAAAGCTCCTGTAACACTATTGTTAGTAGCGTATGTATACTGATCCTGTATGATTACATTAGGCAGATACTCCGTATTAGCAGACTTTACTCTTCGTTGCGCACTGGTCACTTCTGCTTGTTTGGCCTTCAGTAAAGGATAGTTTTGTTTGCTTTCATTCAAAACCTGCTGCAAGTTTACCTGTTGCCCCTGGCTGGATATTGTTGTACCTATTAATACTAGAGTCAATAAAGTAAGCCTTACAAAATATCGTGTTTTGGATGGTTGAGATGGATCTTTCTCCTGCGACTGAACCGACGGGTGAAAGGTGTTTTGCATCTCTGAAAGAATTGATGTTGGATGATTCATTGGTATCAAAAGAATAAAGTTTTAGGATTCCAACTAGAGGTGGTCTATACTATTATTAAAGAAGCGAAAAGGCCAGATTTTGTAGCGAGCCTCAATCAGCTACGGGCTGAAAAATAGGCGAAGGCGCAGCACATGTGTTTTTAGTTCTTAAAGAACTTTACTAGTATCTGACTTTGTAGCCTTTATAAAATAGTTTAGACCACCTTTCTGATTCAATACCAAAACTAGGAGCCAATTCTGGAAATATTTGGGAAATGAAGTCCCTCACCAATAGTATTTTAATAGCAGTTGTTTCGGGTGATTTTGTGAAGAAGCTTCAAATTCCTGGTGTCTGTTTTGATGGAAATTCGTTTATAAGGGAGCTGTATTGAGTATATAAGGCAAGGGAAAATGATCCTGATCATGGACCAACATGCCTTTAAGTAGAATCATCCTTTTCCTAAAACAGATTAGGAAATAGCAAGAAGGGAGAAGAGATCAACCTGTGTATAAGATCCCAGTCTCTGGAAAGTGTATTACTTTCCATAAAACATTAAAACCTATCAACTGAAGTCAGTACTTCAGTTGATAGGTTTTAAAAGATATAGTCCAGTAATATACCTGGTTATAGACCTGCGATTAGTATGTACTGCTTTGCTTGTCTGAAAAGTTAGATTTGTTTGAAATAACGCTCTTTAAGCTGTTTTAGGTAAGCTATACTTGTTTCTGAAAATAGAGGTAGTTCAGATTTGTTTTTTTGAATAGCCTGATTATATAATTCAAAAAACGAAACAGGATCTTCGACTGAGCGGATTAAAACTGAAAGTAAGCCGGCCTGTTTGATGGCTTGTCCCATAACTCTTCCCGGAATGTGTCCTCCATTTTTACTGAATCCCTGGAATAATAGATTGTAATCGATATTTGTTCCCTTTGCCTGAAGTAAGCTATCGAGCTTGGTGATATACTGTTTGCTTAGTATAGTTTCATTTTCTGTGAGAGCTTTCATTTCCTGGAGTACAGGTGATCCTGATTGGGTGAGTGCTGGTTTGTCTATCAGGTCAGCAACTCCTTCCTGTGATATATTACTCAGGAAGTACAATAAGATTGCATTAGGGTCCTGATTAGAAAATCCGTCTTTTAACAAGTTTGCAAATGCTTCTGATACCACCGCATGGAAAGTTTCATGAGCAGATAAAATACCTAATTTATATCCATCAATTTTATAAGAAAGCAATAAGTCATTAATAACCATTCCTGGTCCGGCAGTAGCATCCTCATTGCCATAGAATATATAGTATTGTTTAGGTAGCTTATTTTTTGCCAGTAAACGTGGAGGTAGAAACGGCTGCAGATAGTTAAAGATATTTTGTTGTATAGAAGATGATTCCAAAAAAGAAATATGTGCCAGAAGCTGTTTTTCCAGTTTCTGATATTTTAGATGATGAGCCAATTCCGGATCTGTTGGTGTGTTCGTTGTACCATTCTCATACACTGTTTGCATAGCATGTTTAAACTTTGTGGTATCTAAGGCTCCTGCTGTTATCATCATTGCATGGACAGGCGAATTAAACAAAGATGCCCATTCCTTTGCCGATGGCTTTTGGTGAACTTTAAAACGATCTGCTATAACAAAGTAGGCTTTCACTGCGGATACATCTACAAAGTCGGTAACTGCCGCTAAATTTTTTCCGTTCGTACTGATTGGCTTGGTATTCTTTTCTTTTGTATTGTACTTGACAGGCTGAGATGTGCTTTTATTTTGTGTTTGACTGTAAGAAGGAGTATATGGTATAGTTATACAGACCAAAAGAATAAAAGTGGAAATATGTAGGGATATACATTTACTTTTCATAAAAGGATGTTCTGGAAGAAAGAATAAAAAATACTGATAAGCCTATTTTAAAAAGGAATCAGTTTATTTATAGAAGTTTAATTGGCTCCAAATCACTTTTCAACGGTTTTGTCAGAAATGATTCGAAAAAGCATCTGAAAAAATACAACTACCATTTTGTTTACTCATATAGGTTGGTTATCTGTTATCTGCTCAGATAGATGTTAGAGCAGTTTTTAGTATGCTGAATTTAGTTTTATATAAAAGGTAAACTCAGGACGTTGTTATTAGTTAAAGATAGTAAAATTCGAAAACACAACTATTTTTTCTGATCGAATAAGTCCAGTCTAAACAATAGTAAAATAATCTCTGTTTCCAATTGGTAAAATAATGCTTGTATTATACTAAACAAAATTAGTAGAGGCTTCACTATCCCTTCCAGTATTTTTCCAGAATTGGAGTGTATTTTCGTTTTTATTTTGCCAGTTACACGTTTCCATATCCAGCTATGAAGATTCTGATTATAGAAGATGAAAAAGGGTTGTCCGAAAGTATTTCAGATTATTTAACCAAAGAAGGCTTTGTATGTGAGGTAGCCAGTAATTACTGGGAGGCAGAAGAAAAGGTTAATCTGTATTACTATGAGTGTGTGGTAGTAGATCTGATGCTGCCAGGGGGAGATGGATATGATATTGTGGGTATGCTCAAGAAAATAGCAGTCACAACAGGTATCATTATTATCTCAGCCCGTAATGCACTGGAAGATAAGATCAAAGGTTTGGAGTTAGGGTCGGACGATTATTTGACCAAGCCCTTTCATCTATCTGAATTGAATGCGCGTATTAAATCTCTGATTCGCAGACGTCATTTTGGAGGAAATACAGAAATTACTTACCACGAGATTCGGGTACAGACACAATCCCGGAAGGTATTTGTGCAAGATGAGGAGACACCTTTGTCCCGAAAAGAATACGATCTGTTATTGTACTTCCTTTCAAATGTAGATGTAGCCCTGACGAAATCCTCTATAGCTGAGCATCTGTGGGGCGATAATATTGACACTGTGGATTCTCTTGATATTGTTTATTCTCACATTAAAAACCTGCGCCGTAAACTTCTTGAGAAGGGAAGTACAGATTACATACAGTCTATTTACGGCATTGGCTATAAATTTGGTACTCCGTGAAACTACTCACCAAAGCCAGTGGCATTTATCTTCTGTTTCTGTTAAGTCTGTATCTGATTACAGCTTTGGCCTTTTATTGGATCACACGTGTGGTCATCTATGATGAGGTTGAGAGTAGGCTCCAGGTAGAAAAACGTGATTTTGAAGCTTACATACAACTTCATCAGGCATGGTCCAGCAGTTGTTACTTTGTTGAAAACAAAATTGAGGTAGTACCTGCCACTTTCAAAGAGCCGATAACAGAGATGTATAAAGATACACTGATCTACAATCGGTACGAAGACCAGGACGACCCTTTCCGGCAGATAACCTTCTATACAAAAATTGGTAATACCGACTACAAAGTTTCTATTCGTAAGTCGCTGATTCAGACGTATAAGCTCATTGAGGTTATTACCTTTGTGATGGTGACATTCTTAAGCTTGCTGCTAATTTTGATGTACTGGTTTCAGCGACGGTTGTCCGGAAACCTATGGAAGCCATTTTATAATACGTTATCCAAAATCAAGCAATTTGACCTGACCAGTGTGACGCCTATAGACTTGAAGAAAGAAGAAGTAGACGAATTTGACGAATTGAATCAGGTATTGAAACGTATGGCAGAGAAGATGCAGCATGATTATCGGAGTCTGAAAGAATTTACCGAGAATGCATCCCATGAAATTCAGACACCGCTGGCTCTGATTAATGTACGGGTGGAACAACTGCTGCAATCCTCTTCACTTTCTCAGCAACAAACCTACTGGATTGATGAAATTTATCAGGCATCCAGGCGTATGTCGCGATTGCACCAGGGGTTGCTGCTGCTTACCAAGATTGAAAATCATCAGTTTCGGGATGCTGAAGAGGTAAATCTGACAGAACTGGCAAAAAATAAAGTTCTTGACTTTGAAGAGTTCCTGATTATGCGTCAGCTAACAGTAGATGTTGATCTGAAAGAACCGTTTCTGGTAAATATTTCTCCTGCACTTGCAGACAGCTTAGTAAATAACCTGTTGAGCAATGCCATCAAATATAGTAAGCCTGAAGGTATACTACGCATCTTTACGCACGCCAGACAATTATGTATATACAATAGTGGTGAGCCACTGAAAAATGATCCGGAGAAACTTTTTGATCGGTTCAAGAAAGACAGCGATGGTTCAGAGTCATTAGGCTTAGGGCTTGCTATTGTAAAACAGATTTGCGAAAACTACCAGTTACAGCTTCAATACACCTACTCGTATGGAATGCATTGCTTTTGTGTATCCGCTCCTGTTTCCAAATTGTCATAACCTGTATTTTCCCAGTCTGATAGTTGGAAAACCTATTCTCATAAAGCAGGAAAAATACAGAGAACGAAAAGATTATCCTCTGTATTGAAATGAATCTGAAAACGATTTCCTAAGTTTGCAGCCGCTTTTGTTTTACATTGTTCATTTTCCAATGGACAATGTACTTTTTTATCTGCACAGGATCTGTAGCGCAGGATACTGTTATAAAAAGGATTGTCATGTTTAATTATCTTACCAACACATTATCTTATCCAGAGAGATACCTTCTCTGATGTTCTTCATTAACATGTTTAAAAAATCATTGGAAAGCCTGCAACAGGAAGCTGCACAAACTCAGGGAAATACGTTGAAGCGAAGTTTGGGTGCAGTGAATCTGATTGCTATTGGCATTGGGGTTATTATCGGAGCCGGCCTATTCTCACTGACCGGACTGGCTGCTGCAAATAATGCAGGGCCGGCTGTGACCATATCGTTTATAGTGGCAGCTGTAGGGTGTGCATTCAGTGCTCTATGTTACGCTGAGTTTTCATCCATGGTGCCTGTTGCCGGAAGTGCCTATACGTATTCGTATGCTACTGTAGGTGAGTTATTTGCCTGGATTATTGGTTGGGATCTGGTGCTGGAGTATTCTGTAGGAGCGGCTACTATTGGTATCAGCTGGTCTCAATATCTGGTAAAGTTTTTATCGGGTTACGGTATTTATCTTCCTCCACAATTCATCCAGTCCCCTTTTGAAAGTATGAAACTGGCTGATGGTACAGAAGTGCACGGAATTATAAATATTCCGGCAGTACTAATCATCGTGTTGATTACAAGCATCATCATTCGGGGCACAAAAGGATCTGCCTTGTACAATGCCTTGGTGGTAGCTTTGAAGGTAGGCGTTGTCATTGTCTTTATTGCTCTCGGGTGGAAGTATATCAATCCAGCCAACTATCAGCCTTATATCCCTGCGAATACGGGTACTTTTGGAGAATATGGATGGAGTGGAATACTAAGAGGGGCTGGGGTTGTATTTTTTGTGTTCATTGGGTTTGATATTGTAGCCACTATGGCACAGGAATCAAAGAATCCTCAGCGGAATATGCCAATCGGGATTATTGGTTCACTGGCTATTTGTACCTTTTTGTTTGTTGCTTTTAGTCATGTCATGACCGGACTGGCAAATTATACCGAATTTAAAAACAGTGCTGCTCCAGTAGCTATCGCTATTCAGAAAACGCCTTATGCATGGTTGAGCCCCGTGATCATTCTGGCAATTTTGGTTGGATATACATCTGTTATTCTGGTTGATTTATTGGGACAATCAAGAGTCTTTTATTCTATGAGTAAAGATGGATTGCTTCCGGCTGTTTTTTCGGAATTACATCCAAAGTTTCGTACGCCCTATAAGTCCAATATTCTATTGTGTGCATTTATTAGTTTGTTTGCAGGCTTGGTTCCTATCAGTGTAGTTGGAGAGATGACAAGTATTGGTACACTGCTGGCATTTGTAATGGTATGTATTGGCGTAATGATTCTGCGAAAAACAAATCCTGACGCTCCTCGCGCTTTTAAAACTCCTTTAGTTCCTATTGTGCCCATTCTGGGAATTATTACATGTATTATTATGATGGTTTATTTACCAGCCGGTACATGGATTCGATTGATTATATGGCTGGCAATTGGCTTAGTCGTATATTTTGTATATGGCAAGAAAAATAGTAAACTTCGTCAGCAATATTTACAAACAGGATCTGGTAAATAGATTAATTGATCTTTTTAGAGAGAAATAAACCTAGTTAAAAGCTAAACTATACTAAAAGGTCAGGTATTAGATGCCTGACTTTTTGTTTATTTGGTGTTTATCTGTCAATGGTATTTTTTTAAGGGAAATCCATCTTTAAGATGTTTCTATTGTCATAATTTTGAACAAGATGTTTGAACAATTGGATTTAATTAAAAAAAGACTTTACTTAATAAGACGCACGGAACCGCCAGAATATACGTATGCTTTTTATACGAAATATATTTTTAAGTCTATCACTCTTCTTTCTCTTTACAGTTGCTTTTACTCAGGTTACCAATCTAAATCAGATTGTGGCTCAAATGCCTGAGACTTCTGTGGAGACCTATGAAGCATTAGTTGAAAAATACACTTCTGATGTTGAACATTTATCTGATAACCGGCGTGCCTATGAATTGCAGAAAGTGATTACTCTGGCTGAGCAATCTGCTGAACCCAAAACACAGATATACTTTTATATGCTGGCAGGTGCACTGTATTATGGTGAGAGATTCTTTAACAAATCAGACAGTATATATGAGGCTACGTTAAAACAGGCTCTTGACGAGCAATTATATCCTGAAGCAGGTCTTATCTGTATTAAGCTGGGAAATCTTAACCAAAGTGTACATAAGTCTTCACAGGCACTGAAATTCTATCAACAGGCTCTCCTGTATTTTGAAAAGCTACATAAAAATGCATTCATTTTGCGTATACGTTACCTTGTTGGAGATCTCTATTACAAGGTAAAAGATTATACTAATTGTATTGCTAATTTACAGGAGATAGTCAGATCTTCACCGGATTCATTGAATAAACGTGGGTACATATCCACTTTTAACACCATTGGACTGGCATATAGCGATATGAAGAACTATGCTAAGGCTATTCAGTTCTTTGAAAAGTCAATGCAGGCAGCCAGGACCTATAAAGATACCGTCTGGATAGGAATTGCTGCCAGGGGTATTGGGAATAGCTATAAGATGGAGGGAAACTACACAAAAGCTTTGCCTTTTTACTTTCAGGATCTGAATATAGCCCTTTCTCATAAATTCTGGGATGAGGCACTGACTGTCAGTCTGTCTATAGCCGAAGTATATGAATATACAAAACAGTCCAATCTGGCGCAGGATTATTATGAGAAAGCTATTGAATTTCAAAAAAACGTTCATAATGCTGAACTGAACTATACATTTCATAAACAATTAGCCAGATATTACCAGAAGACTGGCAGACATGAATTAGCAACACAAAGTCTATTTTCGGCAGACAGCCTGAGCAAACTACTTTTTGACCAGAGTCAGATTATTCGGGAGATTCGGCTGAAATCTTCTTTTGAATTGGAAAAGAAGGAAAGTGAATACAGACTGTTATTAGCTGAAAGTCGTGAACGACAGCAACAGATTATTTTTGTCACAGTGATAAGTGCACTTATACTAACTTCTTTGTTACTAACCTATATTGTCAGAGAGAAGATTCGTACAAACAAGCTATTGCATTCACAAAAACTCGATCTGGAATATAAAAATGAAGAACTTGCAGCTGTAAGTGAAGAATTAAGTGCCAGTAACGAAGAGTTACAGGCTAGCAATGAAACGCAACTTATATTAATGGACAATCTGCATCAGCGTAATCAGGAAATTGAATTTCTGAATAAAGACCTGGAGCGACAAGTACAAGCCCGAACAACAGAACTGGAGGCTACAGTTTCGAATCTGACTCAGCAAAATCAGGATATTCAACAGTTTACCTATATTGTTTCCCATAATCTGAGAGCACCTGTAGCCCGTATTCTGGGTTTACTGCATTTGATGGAAACAGATACGGATGAGGATACAACCTCTTCTGACCATGAATTGGTCTCCTTACTGCATAAAGCAGCTCATGAAATGGATATAACCATTAGTGACCTCACGTCCATATTATCTATCAAAAATAATGTTGATCAGTATAAAGAAAAGATTGATACAGTAAGACTTGTGAGTTATACGGTGGACCTGTTTAATGATCAGATAGAAAATACACACGCAAAAATAGATAGTAGAGTTGAGGTTCCTGAGATTATTACAATCCGGAGTTATATGGAGAGTATTCTATATCACCTTATTTCAAATGCTCTTAAGTATCGTTCACCTGACCGAATTCCTTGGGTTTCTATTCATATATCTTCCACAGAGAAAGAAAATATTCTAAGTGTAGAAGACAATGGAATCGGTTTTGACCTGGAAGATGCGGAATTGTATAAGATATTTGGCCTCTATCAACGTTTACATACCCATGTAAAAGGAAAAGGGTATGGACTTTTCCTGGTAAAAACACAGGTGGAGGTATTACATGGCTGGGTAGTGGTCAGAAGTAAAGAAAATGTCGGAACTCGTTTTGAAATACATTTACCCAAATAATGGATTGTTTATAGGATAATAGTAGTGATTCCGAATCAAGATAGGGTTAGTTGGATGCATAATTTACTTTAGCAGGAAATAACTCCTTTAATTCTCTCTCTAGTACACTTAAAACAAAGTGCTGTCCCTCTGCACTTAAATGCCCATGATCAATAAATGTATTGTAGTTATTAGTAATGCCTTTGTATTTTTCTTCATTCAGATTAATTAAAACATCATTTTTAGTGAATAAGGCGCTGATATCACTTTCAAATTTCTGGTAATCTGATTTACCTAATTGGTAGAGCTTATAGGGCACAGGACTAAAGTAGCCAATTACTTTAATATTCTTATGACGCAGTTTGATCAACGTTGTATTCAGTTCCTTATAAGCAACCGGATCAATCTCTGTTTTTTCATATTGTCGTTTAGCTGCCTTTTCCTCAATAGAACGTTTGGAATCTATATTGTGTGTTTCTTTTTCAAAATTGTTCCAACCTACTGTATTGTGCAAATCCGGAGCATAGCGATGAGGTGCTATGTTATTATTTCGGACAAAATACAAAAGATACGTTTTGAGCAGGTTGGTAGAACCCAATGCTCCATAATATTCTTCTGTTGTGATATTGGCACTTTTTCGTCCATGATCTTTGGTCAGATAAGGGTCCAGACAGATAATAGCGAACTTCATATTTCCCCGTTCTACGATGTTATCAACCAGATAATTGAGTTCGGAGATGTTAGCACCCATAATGCTGGCATTATATATCTTGTACTCTTTTATTTGTTCGGGATTTAAGTTTGCAGACAGTGAAGGGCCCATAATAAAGCCTTCAAAATTTTCAGGAATATACCGATAGGACATCAGGTATTTGGATGTCCGTTCATTGATATATACTTTACGATCTTTCTTTCCTCTGAATAGTCCATATATATCAATAAAATAATTGATTCCAGCCATAAGCGTTACCAACACGAGGGTTAGTATAACATACGTAAAAAGAAACTTTTTGCTATTCATGATGGATTAAAATATCAGGTGTTGATCTTCTTACATTAGAAATCAAAATAAAGGAAATCATTAGAGGTAATGGAGTTCAGATAAATCAGCCCTATCAGAGTAAGACCTAGCATATACAACAGGTGCTGTGTATTGAATCGGAACTCCTTGGCAAGTTGTGGCGGATTTTTCAAAAACAGGAAGAACATTCCTGCCAGTAAAGTAGGATAGATATAAATATCAGTCAGTACTTTTGAGCCTGTATAGCTGACAGAACCTATCCCTACCATGCTTTTCAGTACAGCTAGTGCATCACCTACAGAGGTAGCCCGAAAGAATACCCAGGCAAAATTGACATATAACAAAGTGATGAGCAAACCAACGCTGTCAGGGATACTAATTTTGGTCTTTTGCCATAATCTATGTACTACCAATCCAAATCCATGCATAAATCCCCAGATAAGAAATGTCCAGTTTGCGCCATGCCATATTCCACCTACCAGAAAGGTTATCATTAGATTATTTAAAGTAAGCAATTCTCCTTTACGGTTTCCTCCTAATGGAATATAGATGTATTCCCGCAAAAAATTGCCTAACGTAATATGCCATCTTCTCCAGAAATCCTGCAGATTGGTAGCTTTGTAGGGTGAGTTAAAGTTGATAGGTAATGTGATATTGAACAATAACCCCGCTCCAATGGCCATATCTGAATAGCCGCTAAAGTCAAAATAAAGCTGTACTGCATAGGCAATAGACGTAATCCAGCTATCTGCAAATGACAGGTGAGTTGCATCACCATAGCCCGCATTCGCAACAATGGCAAATGTATCTGCGATGGCAATTTTCTTTATCAGGCCAAGTAGAAATATATATAGCCCTTTCAGGAAATTCTCTGTATTGAATTGTTTTTTACTTTCATCCTGAAACTGCGGCATAATGTCTTTGTGATGGACGATCGGACCTGCAATGAGTTGTGGGAAAAATGTGACAAACAGACAGAAATTCAGAAAGTCATATCCTTTGGTTTCACCTTTGTAGCTATCTGTAATGTAGGCGAATTTCTGAAAGGTGAAGAAACTGATTGCCAGAGGAAGTGCGATCTTATCAATAACGATATCCTCTGTAAGCAGCAGATTGACATTATCTATAATGAAGTTGGTGTACTTGTAGTAGAGCAACACAGACAAGTTACCCAGAAGACAGGTGATATAAAATATCTTACGGGTTTTTGGATTTTCAATATAGTTTAATTTCTGGCCAGCAAAATAGTTGATGACCATAGAGGTGCATATCAGTAAAAGAAAGATAGGCTTCCACCAGGCATAAAAGAATAGTGAGCAGGCCAATAACCACACTTTGCCTGGTTTGTCAAAACCATAATTGTTTAGCAGGAAATATACCGTTAACGTGATTGGTAAGAAGAATGCCAGAAATTCAAATGAATTAAATAACATGTTGATGTTCAGAATATGAGCAGCTATTTATTCTTCAATGATTTAGGCTTGGTCGTGAAGATATTTACCTACAAAGATACATGTGGCGGGAAAGAATTATTTTATAGTAATATAGAGTGATATTACGTGGTAGGAAAATATAGGATATTGATTCTGTATTCAATCCAAAAGAATAAAAGTATCTTTGTTGAAATACACGTCTTCTCTCTATTGTGAACTTGAACATCCATTCTCTGCCATATGACCTGATAGCTGCATCTGCCGAGCCTGTATTTGCTGAGGGAATTCATATAGTTAGTTATCGGGCAAAAGAAAATTCAACAAAAAATCGGGTAACATTAAACCAGAATCTGTTTAGCTTTCTCACAGAAGGGCAAAAAGTGGTTTCGTACTCACAAAAACATGCTCGTATTGATTCTTCCCAGTTTCTGTTGTTGTCTTCCGGTAATTGTCTGATGACTGAAAAGCTTATTTCAGAGCAGGGTGGCTATAGCAGTACTTTGTTGTTTTTTGATAATAAAGTGTTAACAGATTTCTTTTTGAAATACGCTGATCTATTTACCCGTTCTTCCGGAAAGAAAGCATCAGATGAGCCCTTTGTAGTTTTTGAGAAAGATGACTTTCTGAAAAATTATATTACTTCATTGAGTCTTATGTTATCTGCGAGCAAAAGAGTTCCTGAAGAAATGGCGCAACTGAAGTTTGAAGAGATTATGTTGTATCTGGCAAATAGATTTCCTGAGAAGCTATTAGGCTTGCGTACCTGTATCCAGGAAGATCAGAGTGATTTTGAGATTCGGAAAACAGTTGAAACACATAGTGAGAATCATGTTACCATAGAAGAACTTGCATTCTTGTGCAATATGAGTGTTTCGACATTTAAGCGCCGATTTACAAAGCTTTATGGGACATCTCCTAACAAATGGATGCTTCAACGCAGAATGGAGACTGCCGCCAGGCTATTGCAACAGGCTGAAGAAAAACCAAGTGATGTGTATTACAAAGTAGGATATGAAAATCTATCCAGCTTTATTCAGTCCTTTAAACAGACTTTTGGAGTTACCCCTAAAGAGTATCAGAACCAGAAGTTGAACGTTTAGCAATAGTTTTTGATCTGATAGCCTTACTCTACTCTTTTTAGGTACAGCTACCTTTGCATTGTAACTAATAAAACAACAGATACAATGAAAAAAGGACTTGCATTATTTACAGCCTGCCTGATGATTGGCACTATGGCAATGGCCCAGACATTTACGTTGAAGAGTAAGGAAGTTGGAGGACAAGCTACTCAGAAAGAATTTGCCAATAGCTTTGGATGTCATGGAAGCAATATATCTCCTCAACTCTACTGGGAAAATGCTCCTGCCGGAACACAAAGCTTTGCTGTCACTATTTATGACAAAGATGCACCTACAGGAAGTGGTTTCTGGCATTGGGTGATATTTAATATTCCTGCTAATGTTACAGAATTGAAAGCGGGAGCTGGAGACATCAGTAAAGCATTGGCCCCTGCTGGTTCTATACAAAGTGTAACAGATGCTGGTGCACCAGGATACATCGGTCCTTGCCCGCCTCCAGGTGCCCCACATGAGTATTTGATCACCGTGTATGCCTTGAAGAGCAAACTTTCCCTGGACAAAAATGCCAGTCCTGCGTATGTGGGATTTAACTTGTTTGGAAATACCATTGCCAAAGCCTCTATTGTGATGTATGCTCAACAATAGGAGAATTGACTGTTGATTACTTTTTTACCGGAAACATGAGTGATCCCGAATGTTGGATATGAATAAAACCCAAGCCTATATTTTTGAGAATAGTATAGGCTTGGGTTTATTTTTGAAAAATCTCTCTTCCTGAGTTTGATTATTGTTCCTTTTTTCACTCTACTTGTGGCTTCTTCATTTTTTTGATTGTCTCTTCCTGTGTTGGTTTATTGTCACTTACAACACTCTTCTTGTATCTTCTTCATTTTTTGCTTGCCCAAAAAACGAAGCAAAAAAAGGCACTTTTCTCCGATCCTTCCCCCCGCAGGCCAAAGGCCAACCTCGCGGAGAAAAGATTCCCTACGCACCTACACAGCCACTCGCGATTGAAGTGAATATAACTCTCTTTGTAACTCTTTTGTTTCTACTATTCTAAAGGATCTGATATTCTTTTTATCAAAATTCGGGATGACTCATATTTCTTTTTTATGCTATCTAATAAATGAGTGGTTTGTAATAGGGATAAATAATAGAATATTTTCTTTAAAATATTGTAGATTGCTCATGTTTACGAAGCTCTTATTATACTGAGCAGGTGCCACTTCTGGCAATAGGTAGACGCTACAATTCTGCCACTTTTCACCAACCATTACAATGAGCACAAACAGAAGAGATTTTATAAAAGGTATCGGAGCTACCGCTCTGGGCATTGGCTTATTTCCCACAGATTACCTGTATGGTAGCATGCTGAATCAGAAAGGTATTTCAGGATTGGCGCGTACAAGTCCTGAATCACAAGGTGTTTCTTCTTCTGCAATTCTTAATTTTATAAAAGCTACCAGTACTTCCAACATAGACTGGCATAGCTTTATGTTGTTGCGTCATGGAAAAGTAATTGCAGAAGGGTGGTGGCAACCGTTTGCTGCTGAGTATAAACATACGTTATATTCACTGTCTAAAAGTTTTACGAGTACTGCTATTGGATTGTTGGTGAAGGAAGGAAAGCTAAGTGTCGAAGATTCTGTATTGTCTTTGTTTGCAGATGAAGCGCCTTCCTCTCCGGATGAGAATTTAAAGCAGATGAAAGTAAAACATTTGCTTACCATGAATACCGGACATGGAGAGGATACTATGCCTAAATTGCGTGAGCAGGAGAAACAACAAACCTGGACAAAAACATTTTTGAGTCAGCCTGTAGCCTTTCAGCCCGGAACGCATTTTCTCTACAATACAGGAGCAACCTATATGCTGGGAGCAATTGTACATAAAAAGACGGGGCAGACACTGACGCAATATTTGGAGCCGCGTCTGTTTCAGCCATTAGGTATTAAAAATTATGACTGGGAAGTCTCACCTCAGGGATTGAATACGGCCGGATATGGCTTGCGTGTAAAAACGGAAGACATTGCCTTATTGGGACAGTTGTATCTGCAGAAAGGCAAATGGAACGGAAAGGAAATCCTGACAGAAAGCTGGGTTGAGGATGCTACCAAAGCACAAACGACCTCACAGGCTGGGGATGGAGATTGGAGTCAGGGGTATGGATATCAGTTCTGGCGGTGCAAACCTGGTTTTTATCGGGGTGATGGTGCATTTGGGCAGTATTGCTTCGTTATGCCACAATATGATGCCGTACTAGCTGTAACAAGTGAAAGCTGGGATATGCAAAAATCAATGAACGTTGTGTATGAACATCTGCTTCCCGGAATTAAAGACGGCAAGTTAAACGAAGATGCTACTACTTTAACAGAATTGAAAAAAGAACTGGGTAGTTTAAAATTATCTGTTCCTATAGGAAATGTGCAGTCTCCATCTGCTGCAAAGTGGAATAAGAAAGTCATTCAACTGGAAAAGAATGAATATGGTGCTACACAACTACAATTTGATTTTACAAAAGATGCTTGTAGCTTGACAATAAAGACAGCAAGTGGACCACATACAATAAAGTTTGGATGGCAGAACTGGCTGGTGAACAAAGATTCTGTTCCTTATATTTTTTCGGTAGCTGGCAGAAACCCTGTACCTTCAAAAATAGCTGGTACAGCTACCTGGATAAACGATACTACCTTACAACTCAACCTTCGGTTTGTGGAGGCTATTCATGGAGATAAGTTGACATGTGTCTTTGATGGAGGCAATGTTTCTGTTGCTTTATTGAATAGTGTAGCTGAAAATGCGAAGAATAGTCCTGAAAAGAGGGTTGGCCTAATGGGAAAGGTAAGTTGAGAGAAAAAAAGTTACAGAGCTATATTTTTGATTACTAGCCTATTAGGTGCTTTGTGGCTTTTTTGTGAAAATATTTTTTGTCAAATGTATGTGTTTTTAAAAATATTCACATACATTTGCACCCCGATTAAGGAACAACGGTCTATTCGTCTAGGGGTTAGGACGCATCCCTTTCACGGATGAAACACGGGTTCGATTCCCGTATGGACTACGGCTTGGGACAAAGAAGGACTCTTCTTTGTCCCTTTTTTATTTATATTCCTGCATAGAAATCAAGTCAAAAGCCAGAAAAATGAAAGCATAAAAGTTTGTCTAAAAGCTCAAAACTTTTCTAGAAATAAGTATTGAAAAATAAAAAATGATTAATGGATAAAATTAATTTATTGGTTACAACCACTATACTAACAATTTTCATCTCATTATTTCTGTCATTGTTTTTGGGCACGGTCAAAACAGAACATAAGTTAAGTAATCGCCTTTTTGCTTTCTTTCTACTTTTAACTGCAATTGATGTTAGTGGAAATCTAGACTATTTGTTTGACATTCCTTTATATGCAAGAATATTCAGAAGTTCACTTTTTTTCTTGCGACTCCCTACATTCTATTTATATCTCTTATCTGTCTGCTATTCTGATTTTAAGCTAAAATCAAAACATTTGCTTCATATTATTCCTTTTTTACTAGCTAATTTAATTCTGATACCGCGTTTTTACATTGTAGATCTCGCTTCTAAAATTGGTTTTCTTTCACAGAGCAGTAGCAGGTTGGAGATACAACTCAATCATATTCTCATACATAGTCAAATTGTAGCATACATTATTGCAGCTTTTTTGCTTTTAAGAAAAGCAAAAAGAGTATATCTTGAAAACTATGCAGGAGCCAATATTGAGTCACTTAATTGGTTACTTCAGTTTACGCTGGCACTATCAGGGTTTTATTTTATTGCGTTAGCAAAGAACGTCTTTAAGTTTATCGAGTATCCCCACATTTTAGAGTGGCTGAAAATCGGGCTTTTTTTATTTGAGTTGCTCATAATTAGTTGGTATTTATACAAAGCCCTAAATAACCCAAGCCTATTCAGAAATGTTGATTCGAAATTAAAGCTTGTAAAAGATATAATTTCTGAAAAGAAACAGAGTGAGCAATTAGTTACAAATGATAAAGAACATAGTGAAGAGTTAGTGAAACTAAAGAGGTACATGGTTGAGAAAAATCCATTTCTTAATCCAGATTTAACCATTCAGGATGTTGCTACTGATATTGAAATGCCTGTTCGGGATCTGTCTCTTTTAATTAACCATACATTAGACCAGCACTTTTACGATTTTATTAATTCCTATCGAATAGAGAGGGCTATGGATATCTTAAGAGATGATACAAAAAGTAAGGTAACTATTCTGGAAATTCTCTATGAGGTAGGCTTTAATTCAAAATCTTCTTTTAATACGGCTTTTAAAAAGCACACAGGTAGTACGCCAACTGCTTACCGTAAAACTTTGTAAAGCAGTAGTTTGTAATTATTCGTACTTGTTTTTGCTACTATTCGTACGTATTCTTTGAAACAAATGCGTTCGACTATTTTTATTCGGTCGCATAGCATTAATCCCTTTCTCACATTTGTATCGAATATTTTTAACACAAAAACCGATACAATGAAAACTTCACTACAACTCTTAACAGTTCTATTATTAGTCAGCACCTTTTCTTTTGGGCAAGATCTCTCCAAACAGATTGACTCATTAATAAAGGATAACTATCAAAAAAATCCTGATGTAGGTATTAGTGTTGGCTTTATCAGGAATAATGAAGAATACTATACTGCCTATGGTAATCTGAATGCAGAAAGTCAAATAGCAATTACTAAAAACTCAGTATTTGAAATTGCATCTATCACGAAGATTTTAACTTCAAATTTAGTTGCACAGGCAATTATCGATAAAAAAATAAAAGCAGATGATTATATTGATGACTTCCTTCCCAAAGGATATGTCTTACGTAAAAACCTTAAAAATAAAATAAAGATTTCTGACCTGGCCTCTCATCAATCAGGCTTACCTGATATCGATTTTGGAAAACTCATTGAGCTAAATCCACAGCAACCTATAAATAGTGTAACTAAAAAAACATTGACTACCATGATCAATAATTGCAGTGAACTCATTGATTATGGTAGCTATCGTTATTCCACTATTGGATATACATTGCTTGGGCAGATATTGGAAAAGGTGTATGGGAGGAGTTATGCTGAAATTATCAGAGAAAAAATGATAGAGCCGTTACAACTAACAAATACATTGACTAAAGACTTCAATGTCAAAAATAGAACAGTTGGTCATAATGCGGATGGTGGGATTCAGGAATTCTTACAATGGAATATCACTGCATCTGCCGGATTAGTAAAATCCAGTGCTTCTGATATGGTTACGTTTTTAAAAGTGGTCTTAAATGAAGAAACTGAAATAGGTAAAGCGGCTATTCTTACAGAAAAAGTTTTCTATAAAGATGAAAATAGAGAAATAGGATTGGGTATAAACATCATGACAGATGATAAAAATACAATCTACTTAAAATCAGGAGATTCTATGGGACAATCTTCGATTATATGTTACAATAGGGCTAAAAATTGGGGTATCATACTACTTCTAAACCAACGGAGTTCAAAAATGAGGCAAAGCCTGTTGAATGAGATTTATGAGAAAGTTTTAAAATAAATCCGATAGTGTAGGTTCACAATCTATGCTCACAATGGTCAATAATTTAACAAAGGGGGTATTGCCTTATTTAAAAGGATACCTCTAAACAGTTACTAATAGTCGCTTATATCTAATAAATGAGTAATATCAAACTATACTCACTTGGAAACTCATCTAAACTTAAAGACTCCAACAGAATCATCTGTTGTATATAGTAAATCCTTCCTGTTTCATATGGCATCTGTCTATACCAATGGCGATGCATTGGTAAAAGAAAATTTCACTGCTGAAGAGCAGGAGATACTTCATCCGGAACAGACCTATGATTGGGATGATGAAGAAGAAATGGAGGTGCCACGCGAGCTGACACCTGTAAAAATTAGTGAATTACTGCCCTTGCTAGAGAAGTTACTACAACTACTGAGACAGGATACAGAGACAGGAGATAAAGAAATGCAGGAGTTAGCTGCTTCTGAACTGGATGAGATTATTCCAGAGTTACAAGGTCTACAAAAGATTACAAATGAGGTAGAATATTCTCAGACTGTTATTTAGTCATAGATTATAAAATAACTTTCTTGCAGGACTTATTACAAAACAAAAACGACTTCAACCTAGTGAAACCGTTTTTGTTTTAATCAATCTGCCTAATGTCTAATCCTGAGAAAGAATGATTGCGCCATAAGGAGCGATAGACACAGTCGCGAAGGCGCCATTTTGGTCAGCTTTGGCAACAGTGTCATACACAGGATGATCTGTAAATTCATCATCATACCCACCCCAATCGCTGTTAAACCGCACCTTCCATTTTCCTTTGGAAGGCATTGGGATAGTGTATTGGGCATGTTCCTGATCTCTGAAGTTCAGCACTACAACTACACTGTCTTTCGGACCACCTTCCATCCAGCGATGGTAGGCTACTATTTTATCCTCATGATTTACATACATAATGTGTATGTGCTGACCCATTAACCCTTTGGTAGTCTCATGACGGTTTGTGCGTAAATAGATCAGGTCACGGTGTAGTTTAATAATCCCTTTTACATCCGAGAAACGGTTCCAGTCTACCGGATCTGTATCTGAGAACCATTTGTCTTCCAGTAAAGGTTGTCCCTGAAATAACATCGGAATGCCCGGCGCTGTTAATACCATCGCCACACCTAATGCTGCCCGTTTTTTGGAATAATAATTAGTTACGTTGCCAGGAGATATTTCTTCCGCTACACGTGCTTTGCCATTCGCTACCTCATCATGTGATTCTGTATAGACTACTCGTCCAAACGAGTCCAGATTGTAACGGCGTGTCAGTGCATGAGTAACAGCATCCATATTTCTGTCATTGTCATGCATTGTGATAATAACATCCCGGATTGGATGTACAAAGTCAGCATCCCATTGGGAACCATACCCACAACCGCCATCCTGAACTTTCGCTGTCACAAAGTCATTTCCATGCAAATCTTCTGCAATGGTAAGCTTATTAGGATATTTCTCTGAGATTTCCCGGTTAATCCATTGTAAAAGGCTGAATCCGTCATGCAAGTTGTCGGCAGGGTTTTCGTTTGCATGCACATTACGGATGTAGGGGATCATATCCATCCGAAGACCATCACAACGATACTCTTCAAGCCACATCAAGGCATTGTCCCGAATGTATTGTCGTACTTCTCCTCTGCCATAATCCGGACGTGTATCTCCCCAGGGAGTAGTTGACTTCCAGTCATTATAGAAATAGATTCCTCCTTTATTGTTTTCACTCCAGCCATCAAACTGCCACAAGTCCATATCGCTAGGTCCAAAGTGATTATACACTACATCCAATATCACGGCTATATTGTTTTTGTGACAGGCTTTGATAAATGACTTAAAGGCATCCGGACCGCCATAAGCTGACTCAATAGCAAAAGGGTGGGCAGGATTATATCCCCAGGAGTAATCTCCTGCAAACTCAAATGGAGGCATAATTTCAACTGCATTAACCCCCAGTGCTCTCAAATAAGGCAACCGATCAATGGCAGAATAAAAATCACCTGGTTTGCCTTCTTCTGTTACATTGAATGTGCCAATATGGAGTTCATAGATCACCAATTCGTTCCAACTTGGCATCTGATAGGCGTCATCTTCCCAATCAAACGAATGAGCATCATAAATAACTGAGTTACCAACAGAGTTGGTTACTACCCGTGCATAAGGATCGTTTCTGGATAGCTTACGGCCATCCATTGTATGGATGATGTATTTGTATTCATGTCCCGCCTGGGCATTTTCTACATTGCATCCCCAATAGCCATTTTCTTCGGGTTGTAATTCGTTTTTGGTTTTAGCCCATTTATTGAATGTACCTGTCACATATACTTTTTCAGCATGTGGAGCCCATACTCTAAAATAGGTTCCTTTACTATGTAGGATAGAGCCCATGCCGGCTACCTGTATACTTGGGTGGGTAGATGTTTTTGCTTTTGTCATATTGTCAGTAACTGTTTAAGTAATAAGGTTATTCATTGTTTTGATGGTTGGTAATATGCCTGTGTTTTACGCTGATTGAAGTATAGGTAGGCTTTGTTTTGAGAATAGAAAAAAGCATGCTCATTACAAATCCTGATTCTAATAGATGAGAAGTCAGAAGAAGGAGGCTTGATATGGGGAATTTATCATGATAGCTGTCTGCTTGTCAGTAGTTTGTGGAAAGTGTTCTACAGATTCAGAAGACAGGAATCTGTATTTCTCCTCTTTTATTTGAAGAAAAGAATAAAAACCTATATCTGTATATTTCTTTTTATTAGATTGGCAATTGTTTGATTCACAGATGATTGTGTTGTGAAATATTTTTCTGTCTATTAGGTTATGTTTTTAAAGGAATACTTTACCAATAGAATACATACTTGTAATGGTGTTTTCTGGTGGATTATACATGTTAGTAAGGAAGACTGTATAATGCCTTTTCGAATATGGTATGATTTTCGTATAGAACCCTGTACCTAAACAAATCACTTATAATTCAATTATTCAAAAACAAACTTATCAACTTATGGAAACCATGAATCTGACCTCTTCCGTTCCTTCATCAGAAACTACTGACCATACTTTAACACCTTTGACAGAAGTTATGGATCTGCACAAGATCAGAGCTGCATTATATACCAAAATCGCAGCTACTACAGATGACTCTCTGATGAAGACTTTTTTTCAGCGGATGGCTACCAGTTCACGTCGTTTTCGTACAGAGTTAACTTTGTTCTCAGGTAAAAGTTCAGACATGATCACTGAGAAGGTGATAAAACGTATTGAAAACATATGGTCTGATGCTGGTCAGTATCTGCAGCAGAATAACATGGCTGGCCTGTTACAGACATGGAACTTGCTGGAAGAAGTTATGATTGATGCCTATCTGAAAGTTGCTGCCAACAGTGGTGTACGTGGTAATTTCCGGAAGGTAATTTTAAAGCAAATTGATTCAATTCGTAAAGACCGTAATGTGTATCGTTTTGTAGAAAGTATTTTTTTACAAAAGATGCAACCTACAGCTTAATACTAAAAACTATGAAAAAGTATAAACTTTCATTAGGTATAGCTCTGGTATCACTAGGATTGATAGCCGGTGCTTGTTCTTCAAACCGTAATATGAGCAGTTCTGGTAATAAAGTAGAACAAGCTGCTGATAAAGCGGATGCAGAACTGGATAAAGAAAGAGCAGATTTGAAACTGGAAATTCAGCAAGGTTTGGATAAACTCGATACAAGATTGGATAAGCTCAGAGCCGAAGCAAAAGATGCTTCCGGCGACGCCAAAGACAATCTGGATGAACAAGTGAAGAAATTGGAGAAATCCAGAGACCGTATGAATAATTACTTATCTGATGTTGGCAAACAAACCAAGTCCAACTGGCAGAAATTCAAAGCTGACGTACGTTCTTCTTTTGAAGACGTGAAAGAAGATATCAAAGACTAAAATACTATGATAATGGTTTTACAGCAAAAGGGTTGACAGACATGTCAACCCTTTTGCTGTTGTAGGAAAAGGTAGAATTGTCATTGTTTCTACAGTGGCAGGATTATTTTGATATAAGGTGAGTAGGTATAAAATAAATAAGCACAGTAACAACTTGTGTTACTGTGCATCGAGGATATATAGATGGGACTATATAGAGGAATCTTATATAGTAAATAGTTTAGTCATTTAGAATCTGTTTTAATTAGTTAAAGTTCTGATAGATCTTACGGGGTCTATCAGAACCTGTAAGGATTTTGTTAGGCTCGACGGAGCATACTCATTACCAAAGAAATAACTAAGGCAATCAAGAATATGTAGAATATGATTTTCGCGATGCTGGCAGCGCCTGCTGCGATACCTCCAAAGCCAAATAATGCTGCAACCAGGGCAACTACTAAGAAAATTAATGTCCAACGTAACATAGTTGATAGATAGTTTATAGTGAATAACTTGTTTCTGTACTATATAGATAAAATTCCCTGCCATTGCCTGAAAAGGGCTTTTTAGCATGTTTTGGACACTTATATTTCTTTTGTACCCGGATTTTGTGGAAAATCATACATAGTCTGGGCAAAATTCCTCTACATTGATAGACAGAACCTTACAGAAGATGTTGTTATTTGAATTGCCAGATAGGTTTTTGTCCGTATTTTTAGCAATCTGAATACCCGGAAAGCCTACCAGAAGAATTATAATAATACATAGTCCTATTCCATAACCTAAACAAGCCATATATATGAAGAAACTCTTTCTAACTGTTGTCTGTACATTTCATCTTGCACTTCTTCTGGCTCAGAACGGAACTGAAAAAGTTCTGGTGACAGATTTGTTAAAGATCAAACAGGCTGGAAATATCGCTTTGTCTCCTGATGGGAATAAAGCAGTGTATACCGTGACATCTATTGAGCCAGATGTAGATAACAAAGATGACTATAAGTACAATACTCAGCTCTTCCTGACAGATCTGAACACAAATACTCAGCAACTGACTCGTGGTGAAAGTATCCGTCAGCCTGTTTGGTCACCTGATGGGAAGAAAATTGCCTTTGTGAGAACTGTCAAAGGAAAAGGGCAAGTGTTTGTATTGCCGCTGGATGGAGGAGAAGCTTTTCAATTAACCCAATCCAAATATTCTGTCTCCAACCCTCAATGGGCACCCGATGGGAAACAGATTCTAGTGGCTGTCTCTTTGCCTTTTGGTGAATTACTGAAAGATAGTTTATTTAATCCAACCAAGCAGCCTCCTTCCTGGAGCCTTGAGAAACCAGGATTCATACATAATGAATTTGTCAAACTGAAAGATCAGACCAAACCTAATCCGGATGGTTCACTCGAAGAAATCAGAGCCTATCTGAATAAAGACGTAGAGGATAAAAAAGCGAAAGTTATTAACCGTCTTACTTTTCAGGGAGAATCTACTACAGAACCTGAACTAAACTTTAATCACCTGGCTGTAGTAGCTCTAAAGGAAAATGCAACGCTAACTCCTCTGACAAAAGGCTTTTACTCATTTGGACAAGCTAGCTGGACTCCAGATGGTAAACAGATTATCTATGTAGCCAATGGAAGCGGAACAGAACAACATCCCGACAGAGATCTGGATAGCCGTATTTTTGTAATGAATGCAGATGGTAGTAATTATAAACTTCTGCTGGGTGAGAAAGGGAAACGATACAGCAGTCCGGTACTTTCTGGTGATGGAAAAACTCTGGCTTTTCAGCTATCTGCTTCTGAAGGACTGAACATTCCTGTACTCGCTACCACCGCTTTGGGTGTAGGTAATGCATCTGTTGCCAGTATTACATTTGACCGGAATGCAGGTAACCTGAAGTTTAGCTCAGACAATAAGTTTTTATACTTCTCTGCACAATCGAATGGTGGACAGCCTGTATATCGATATGATCTGAAAACAAAGAAGATTGACCAGTTGTCTGATTATACTACAGGTATCACAGACTTTGATATTTCAAAAAACAAGATTGTGTATGCCCGAACAGAAATAGTGAATCCTTCTGAAGTATATCTGGCGGATGCATCTCTTAAATCAGCAAAACTTCTGACTGATCTGAATGTTTCCTGGTTAAAAAATAAAAGACTAAGCCTTCCTGAAAAGCATACGCTTATCAATGACAAAGGGCAAACTATCGAATATTGGATCATGAAGCCCACCTTTGTAGAGAGCGGAAAGAAATATCCGTTATTACTGGAGATGCATGGTGGCCCTACAGCTATGTGGGGGCCAGGAGAGCAAAGTATGTGGCATGAGTTTCAGTTTTTCTGTTCTAAGGGATATGGTATTGTGTATGCTAACCCAAGAGGTTCAGGAGGATATGGACTGGATTTCATGAAGGCTAACTATCGTGATTGGGGAACAGGACCTGCCAGTGATGTATTGGCTGCTACAACTGCAGCTGCTAAAGAATCCTGGGTAGATACTACCAGACAGGTAATTACAGGTGGATCCTATGCGGGGTATCTTACTGCCTGGATTGTAGGACATGATAATCGATTCAAAGCAGCCTTTGCCCAACGGGGAGTGTATGACCTAACTACCTTTATGGGGGAAGGAAATGCATGGCGTCTAACTCCAAACTATTTTGGCTATCCGTGGGAAGCGCAGAAAGTGCTGGATGATAACTCTCCTTTGACATTCGTAACTAACATTAAAACACCGTTGTTGATCAAACATGGGGAAAATGACTTGCGGACAGGTGTGATTCAAAGTGAAATGTTGTATAAAAGCTTAAAAATATTGGGAAGAGACGTAGAGTATGTACGTATGCCAGGAGCAACCCATGAATTGAGCCGTTCAGGTAATGTGCGTCAGCGGATCGATCGTATGTTACGTATTTATGAGTTTATGGAACGATATATAGGAGACAAAAAGCAGCCATAAAGTCTGATAGGTATTGGTGTAATAAAATAGATTGCATAAAGAGTGAGCAGGCTTGTTTTTTATACACAAGCCTGCTATTTTTTTGGAGAATATCCAATTAGTACCCTTATACCTGAATCTAATGAAGAAAAAAGGCTTTCAGCAACAATCTATGGTAAAATGGTATGATGTCAAGCAATTGGCTCTTACCGGATTAAGAAGTGTAATCTCTGGAGTTTTTGGTAATTACTCAGATCGTCGTGAGATTCAGGCTGCACTGGATTTGGCAGACGATAATCAAAATCATGTAGATCGGGCTCAAGATGAAATATGGGTAGATTATATTTCAGATCTGGGAGATGGATTCAACTCTACCTATACAATGGCTGATTTGCTGGCTCAGGAAAAGCTGATGGTACATGTAGATGGAATTAATACTGTACTACCCTCAGCCAAAATTATCATCATGGGTGGAGACGAGGTATATCCTACACCCAGTCTGGATGAATATAACAGACGTACCAAGTATCTCTACGAAGCAGCCTTTCCTGAAAATTGTGATGAGACAGAAGCTGAAAAGACTTATCTGTATGCTATACCGGGCAACCATGACTGGTATGATGGTCTGGGTACATTTCTGAAACTATTCACACAGGGACGAAAATGGGGCAGATTGCATACACGCCAGAGCCGAAGTTATTTTGCTATAAAGCTAACTGAGAATGTGTGGCTATGGGGATTGGATGTGCAACTCAATTCAGAGATTGATCAACCACAACTTAGCTATTTTCAGGGGTTGAAATGCCCTGAGAAGATGAAAGAAGGAGATAAGGTAATTCTTTGTACAGCAGAACCGTCTTGGGTATTTCATACACATCACTTGACAGACTACTCCTATGAACGACTCACTTATTTTCAGCGAAAATGTATTGATGAGCAAGGACTTTCTTTAATTGCTACCCTTACAGGAGACCTTCATCACTATTCCCACTATACAGGTGTACGTACAAATGGAAAGACAAAATCGGTGATTCACAATATTACAGCAGGAGGAGGCGGGGCTTTTTTGCATCCTACGCATTTTTTAAAAGAAAAACTTACAGACTTACATGCCAATGGCATTACTGAAGAATTAGGGTTACAGGCACGTTTCCCAAATAAAGATGAATCACATACGCTGGCTTTTAAGAATTTTCTCTTTCCATTTTTAAATCCAGGATTTGGAATAGTACTGGGAACCTTATTTCTGATTATTGTCTGGATGCTGCAGAGTTCTGTACCTGTGGGTGATCGATCGCTAATCAGTCAGCTAGCTGGTTCCTATACAGTAAAAGATTTTGTGCGTAATACTGCCAACTTTTTACAACATAGTCCTATGGCTGTTATCCTAGTCATTATTCTGGTCAGTGGATTTATTGGATTTGCAGACAATCAGACAGGAGAGAAGGGAAAGAAAAACCATTTTAAATTTGCAGGTGCTATTCATGGTATTTTACAGGTATTGCTTCTTTTCTTCTTTTTATGGGGACTGAGTCGATTCAACTATTGGTTGCTGGGACAGGACGTCAGTCAGATAGAAAAAAATCTGGCTAACAAACATACCAGTGACTTTGGAATTAATGTAACCTTACTAGCCTTGCTGATTGTTGAGTTAGTAGGAGTGGCAGGTTTTTTAGGCTCGTTTCTGATGGGTTGTTATCTTTTTTGTAGTACCTATTTCTTTCATATACACTATAATGAGGCCTTTTCATCTTTTCGGTATGAAGGATACAAAAACTTCTTACGAATTCATGTGGCTAAAAATAAGGTAACTATTTATCCGATTGGAGTCCGGAATGTGACTACACAGTGGGAAACCTTGATTGTGAATGGGAAGTGTAGCTTTAAGGGGAAAACTGCTTCCTATGAACTGATAGATAAACCTATTGAGATTAATCTGAGTTGATTTGTTTACTGTATCTATGAAGCTAAACAATCAAGTGCATATTCTATTTACTACAATCTTCCTGTGAATTTTAAACTGATCGTATTATTGTGTTTACTGGTGAGTGCAGGGATGTATGGATATAGTACCTGGTGTGGTTTAGGAATTACCTATGACTCACAGCATTACCTTAGTGCTGCTTCCAGCCTCTTACAAGATGGGGTGTTAAAAAATGCAGACGGGAGTACCTATTCGAACTGGCCGCCTCTCTATCCGGTATTTCTTGCTCTCTTGGGTACAAATGAATTTCTTATAAAGATTGGACAGGGAATTGTTTTACTTGGCATAGTTTATCTAACCCATTGTATAGTTAGCCAGAGCATTACAGATAAATTTCTAAGAACTTTTCTTCTGATTGGGATTGCTGTTGGGACACCTCTAATGTTGGTGAATGTCTTTGTTTGGTCTGAGGGATTGTTTGTCTTGCTGACATTGGCAATGTATCTGTTATTTCAGAAGTATCAGCAATCTCCCAAATGGCCTTTACTCATCGGATTGATCATGGTAAGTAACTTATTGTGTTTGCAGCGACTGGTTGGAATTGGCGTTGTAGGCTTGTTTGGAATGCTGTTATGGTTAAATCAGCAAGATGTAAAAAAAGCAGGTTGTTATATAGCTCTTTCTATGATCGGGATACTGGCTTGGTTGTGGCGAAACACGCAGGTTGAAGTCAATCCTTCTTTTGTTGATAATGTATTTGTTGCTTCTTTAGATCAGACATTGTATTCCTATATCGAAGCTGTAGGAAACTGGATTGTACCTGTTGGCTTATATTTTAGCATAAAAGTTATTCTGGTGATAGGATGGTTAATAAGTACAGGATTGTTTCTTTTTTATAAGAGAATCTCTGTAAAATCCTTTGCCTTTCAAGCTAATTTTCTTGGATGGTCCTATCTGTTTTTTATGATAGGAATAGGAGGTACTCTGACTGAGATTGATCGTTTTGCTGTGCCTGGATATATATGGCTGATAGCTGGGTTTATTGCGATTATAGATACTATATTACCTCAACTCTCCAGAAAGAGTAGGTGGATACTATATGTGATGATTGGAGTGTGGTTGTTGTATCCAACTGGCCGTACACTAAAAAATGTTGTTTTCTGGCATGATGTAAATTGTGGCAAGCAGATCATCCCCAACTAATAATTATAGACGTTGGGGATGATGTTAGCTTTTGATACTACTTTTTATAGACTTGCTCTCCTCCAATAAAGGTTGCGATTACTTTCGTCTCCAGCACTTTTTGCGATTCAACTTTCATCAGATCCTGATTCAAAATGATAAAGTCGGCAAATTTTCCAGGTTCCAGACTACCTTTTTCTTTTTCTTCAAAATTAGATTTAGCAGCCCATATTGTCATACCCTTAAGGGTTTCTTCACGTGTAAGGGCATTCTCTTTCTGAAATCCTCCCTGTGGGTATCCTTTGGCATCTACGCGGAATGTTGAAGCTAGAAATGTTTTAAATGGGCTGATATCTTCAACTGGAAAGTCTGTTCCTAATGGAAGCCAGTTATTTTGCTTCAACAGATCTTTGTATGCATACGCATATTTGACACGCGAAGAGCCCAAACGTTGTTCTGCCCAATACATATCAGAAGTAGCATGTGTAGGTTGTACTGATGGAACTACATTATAGTTGGCAAACATGGCAAAATCTTTTTCATTGACCACCTGTGCGTGTTCAATTCTCCAGCGTTTGTCATTTTTGCCTTTGAGTACTTCACCATAAATCTCTAAAATTTCCCGGTTGGCAGAATCCCCGATAGCATGGGTACACATTTGAAAATCTGTATTGGCTAGTAGCCGAGCTATTTTGCGAAAATGCTCAGGTTTACTCAGTAAAAATCCTGACCAGTCATGCCTGTCTGCATAAGGCTCAAGCAGGCAGGCACCTCTTGATCCCAGCGCCCCATCACCATAAATTTTAAAGCTTCGAATGTTTAGCTTGTCTGTTTTATAAGGGCCTTTGGATAAATAACGGGCATAGTTGGTAGAGTCATCACTCAGCATGACATACACCCGCATTTTAAGCTTACCACTTTTTTGCAGGGCATCAATAGCTTCTGCTTCGTTTGCCATCAGTCCACAATCATCCACAGTAGTTAATCCTACTGCAAAGCAATTCTGTTGTGCATCCAGCAATGCTTTTTCAATATCCGATTGGTTTGGTGCAGGAATAATTCTACCAACCAGATCCACGGCATTATCTATCAGAATACCTGTTAGCTTCCCATTTCGAACCTCTACTGTACCCCCTGTAAGGGTTTGTCCTGGTTTAATATTCGCTTTTTGTAGAGCATTTTGATTCGCAATCGCTGCATGGCCGTCGATTCGGGTTAGAATAACAGGTTTGTCAGGTAGCAAGCTATCGAGTCGCTCTTTACTGGGAAATTCTTTTACAGCCCAGTCATTCTGGTCCCAACCTCGTCCTATAATCCATTCTGAAGGATTATTTTTTGAAAATTCGGCTACTTTCTGAATAATTTCATCCCAGCTTTTAGTACCTGTAAGATCCACTGTCTGTAAGCCTAGGCCATAACGATAAAAATGGGAGTGGGCATCAATAAAGCCTGGATATATAGCCTGGCCTTGAACATCTGTTTTCTCAGGAGCCTCATATTGATTGAGAATGTCTTTGGTTGTGCCTACAGCTAGTATTTTTCCATCCTTTACTGCCAGTGCTTCTGCTACTTCAAATTTCTCGTTTACTGTATAGACGATGCCATTGTAGACTATCAGATCAGCTTTTTGTTTGGACTGACAGGAGAACAAGAGAGATATAAGAGCAAAGATGCCGTACAATTTCTTCATGGGTATGTTTGGTTTGTTTGAGATATGGTGCTTAAAAATAGAAAAAAGTAGCAAATTGTATGTATTCGGGTTGTTTCTTAAAATTGAATTTATATGGAAAACATGCTTGCATACTATGTACGAAAAATTTATAAAATGAGCATTTGAGATTATTTTTGACGGGATTCTCGCTGTTCCGAACAAAATCCGCTACTTTTGTGTTTTTGTTTAAAATTATTTTAAATAAGAAGCCTAAGAATGCTGTATCCGAAGTGATACTCCTTATATTTTTGCAGATATTATATTTATATATTCCTACACATATTTATGCTGACAATCAATAACCTACACGCACGAGTAGAAGAAAAAGAAATCCTGAAAGGATTGAATCTGGAAGTGAAGCCAGGCGAAGTACATGCTATTATGGGACCCAATGGATCAGGAAAGAGTACACTGGCATCTGTATTAGCTGGACGTGAAGCTTATGAGGTAACAGATGGTTCGGTTAACTATCTGGGTGAGGATTTGTTGGAACTTTCGCCTGAAGAACGTGCGCAAAAAGGAATTTTTCTTGCATTTCAGTATCCGGTAGAAATACCAGGTGTAAGTACGACTAACTTTTTAAAGACTGCTATAAACGAAATTCGCAAAGCACGTGGAGAAGAAGCATTGGATGCAGTAAATTTCCTGAAGCTGATGAAGGAAAAAATGAAGCTGGTCAATATTGATGATACCTTATTGAAGCGTGCACTGAATGAAGGATTTTCAGGAGGAGAGAAAAAACGCAATGAAGTATTTCAAATGGCTATGTTGGAACCAAAACTAGCTATTCTGGATGAAACAGATTCAGGGCTGGATATAGATGCACTGCGTATTGTGGCTGAAGGCGTAAACAAACTGCGCTCAAAAGACAATGCAATCATTGTGGTAACGCACTATCAGCGTTTGTTAGACTATATCGTGCCTGATTTTGTGCACGTATTGTATAAAGGAAAGATCGTAAAATCAGGTACGAAAGAACTGGCGCTGGAACTGGAAGAAAAAGGATATGACTGGATTAAAGCAGAAGTAACTGCCTAGTAATTTTCTGTTTTTCTATCTGACAGCTATATAGGTTTGTAATCAGCCAACACGTAGTAAAGTCAGCCTGATCAGTACCCTTAATCTTTATATGAAATATGTCTATTCAAACTATTGATAAATCATCCCTGGCAGAGCGGGTCATATCAACCTTTGATACTGTATCCAAACAAAATGCAGTAGTAACAGCCGTTCGTCTGGAAGCGCTAACCCGTTTTGAAACGCTGGGATTTCCATCGATTAAAAACGAAGAGTGGAAATATACCAACCTGAAACCGGTTGTCAATCAGGATTTTGTACCCAATGCAGTCGGAAATATATCCGCTGAACAACTACAAGATAGCATCATCCCTACTGAAAAGGCAAGCATTTTGGTCTTTGTAAATGGTGCCTATCAGCCTGCCTTGTCTGTACTTACTCAGGAAGCTGAAGGTATTGTGGTAACTACCTTTAAGGAAGCTTTAAACAAGTATCCGGAAATTGTGGAGGCTCACTTTGCTAAATATGCTGATTTCCAAAAAGATGCATTAACAGCAATGAACACAGCTTTTGCTGAAGATGGAGTATTTGCCTATGTGCCTGATAAGAAAGTACTGGAAGCGCCTGTATATGTATACTTTATAAGTGATAGCCAGCAGGTTGCCCCGCTTTCCCAATTGCGTAATCTGATTGTGGCGGGACGTAGCAGCCAGGCTAAGTTTGTAACCGCTTTTCATACTATTGGAGAGTTGCATAGCTTTACCAATGTGGTAACAGAAATAGTGGTGGGGGAGAATGCCTCTGTAGAGCATTATATTTTGCAAAATGAAGCTGAACAAGCATATATTGTGGGTACTACACAGGCACAACTAGCACGGGATTGCCATTTCACCTCCCATACTGTTTCACTGAATGGTGCCTTGATTCGTAACAACCTTAATATGGTGCTGGCCGGATCAAACATTGATGCTCATATGTATGGATTATATCTGTTGAATGGAAATTGCCATGTAGATAACCATACACTGGCAGACCATCAGCAGCCTAATTCTTTCAGTAATGAGTTGTATAAAGGTATTCTGGATGGGAAATCCACAGGGGTATTCAATGGAAAGATCTATGTGAAGCCAGATGCACAGAAAACCAATGCATTCCAGTCTAACCGGAATCTGGTTCTTTCCAAAGATGCGGCCATGAACACAAAACCTCAGCTGGAAATTTTTGCAGATGATGTCAAATGTTCACATGGTGCCACTGTAGGTCAGTTAGATGATGAAATGCTGTTTTATCTTCGGTCAAGAGGTATTGGTTTTGAAAGTGCCAGAGCCTTACTTATGCGTGCCTTCGCAGATGATGTGCTGCAAAATATGACGTTGGAAAACGTACATGCTCATGTGGATCGGTGGATTGCTGGCCGGTTCCTGTAAAATGATCTATTGGTTCAACCGGAAACTTCCGGTTGAACTTGTTTTATAATGGCTATAATGCCGGATGATTACATGCTAGAAAATCAGGTGTTGTAGTGAGGGAGTGCCTGTAAGGGCTGTTTTTAATCTAGTATACTTTTCTATTTTGTTTTATGATCGCCACTTTTGATGTAACCGATATCCGGAAAGATTTTCCTATCCTGAACCAGACTATTCATGGTAAACCACTGGTGTACTTTGATAATGCCGCAACCACTCAAAAGCCTTTATCTGTTATTGAAGCATTAAGCCAGTATTATATGGAATTTAATGCCAATATTCACCGGGGTATACACACACTGGCCGAGAGAGCTACTGCTGAGTATGAGGCTACTCGTGATAAAGCAAAGGATTTTATCAATGCCGCACAACGGGAGGAAATTGTTTTTACCCGAGGAACTACAGAAGGAATTAATCTGGTGGCTCAGACCTATGGACGCCAGAATCTGAAAGCTGGAGATGAGGTAATTATCTCAGGAATGGAACACCATTCGAATATTGTGCCCTGGCAGATGATTTGTGAAGAGAAAGGGGCGACACTCAGAGTAATACCTATCAATGAGCAGGGAGATTTGTTGATGGATGAGTACGAAAAACTGCTTTCTGAGAAAACAAAGATTGTGGCTGTTGTCTATGTTTCCAACAGCCTTGGAACGATCAATCCGGTAAAAGAGATTATTACCAAAGCACACCAGTATGGTGCTAAAGTATTGATAGATGGCGCACAGGCTTCTGCCCATCTGGATATAGATGTACAAGATCTGGATGCGGACTTTTATGTGTTTTCTTCCCATAAAGTATATGGCCCAACCGGAGTAGGGGTATTGTATGGTAAGAGAGAATTGCTGGATGCTATGCCTCCTTATCAGGGTGGAGGGGAGATGA
Organism: Xanthocytophaga flava; assembly: GCF_030068545.1. Taxonomy (NCBI): domain Bacteria; kingdom Pseudomonadati; phylum Bacteroidota; class Cytophagia; order Cytophagales; family Rhodocytophagaceae; genus Xanthocytophaga; species Xanthocytophaga flava. The sequence continues at coordinate 45,871 of NZ_JASJOR010000040.1, forward strand.
TTCGGGAAGTATCTTTCGGCAAGACAACGTATAATGATCTTCCCTATAAATTTGAGGCAGGTACACCTAATATTGCAGATACCGTTGCGTTTAAAGCTGCACTCGATTATGTAACCACTATTGGAAAATCTGTGATTGGTGAGTACGAACATGAATTGCTTACCTATGCAACGGAATCTTTACAGTCAATTGATGGTTTACAAATTATAGGGCAGGCAAAGGAAAAAATCAGTGTGATTTCATATGTTCTGGAAGGTATTCACCATCAGGATATAGGAATTATGCTGGATAATGATGGTATCGCAGTGCGTACAGGACATCATTGTACTCAACCTCTGATGGATAGGTTCTGTATTCTGGGAACTTCCCGCGCGTCTTTTGCGATGTATAATACAAAAGAGGAAATTGATCGGTTAGTACAGGGCTTACATAAGATAAAGAAGAAGTTGGGATAATAGCTTTTGGTTTTATGTTCTTATACAAAACAAAATGGACTGAAGCTGAAATCGTGACTACGTTTGATGGCGATGATTTGATTTTTGAAACGTTGGATGGAGAGGCAAAATTTGTCATGAGGTATCTTGAATTTGAAGAATTAGTCAGAAGTTTATTTGACTCATGCTTTACAAGTAAGCAGTGTAAGTATATTCAGATTGTTAAAGAATGGAATGAGTGTATAGGTTTTAATGGAATTAAAAGCGAATCTTCTGTAATTGAAGACATTCCAGATACAATTGATGCACTAAGGACACTCGACTATGAAGAATTAGTGAATAAGTATTATGGAATGGAAAAAAAGGATGCAGAAGCCTTGATTCAATTTCTTACTGTATATAGTTCAAAAGGAATTAAAATATATTTAGACTAGCAAATGACAATAAACGAAATACAGGATGAGATCATTGATGAATTTTCATTGTTTGATGATTGGGAAGGTAAATATGATTATATCATTGATATAGGCAAGAAGTTACCACCACTTGATTCTCAGTATAAAACAGAAGAAAACATTATCAAAGGATGTCAGTCGCGGGTGTGGTTGCATGCAGAGATGCAGGATGATAAGGTTATGTTTCTGGGAGAAAGTGATGCTGTAATTGTAAAAGGATTGATCGGACTGCTGATTCGTGTTTTGTCCGGACACTCTCCGGAAGAAATAGCAAAGGCAGACCTGTATTTTATAGATCGTATTGGTATGGCACAACATCTGGCTCAAACACGGGCTAATGGCTTGTTTGCTATGCTGAAACAAATGAAATTATATGCTCTGGCTTACTCTACCATGAGTAATTAAACCAACCACCAATGAGTAAAGAGAAATACAAGCTGTTTACTCACATACATTCTTTAAGAATATGGATGACAATGATTTAAAGGAACAAGTAGTACAGGCATTAAAGTCAGTATATGATCCGGAAATCCCTGTAGATATTTACGAACTGGGTCTGATCTATGATATAAAGATATACCCTGTTAATAATGTATATGTACAAATGACCCTTACCTCTCCGTCTTGTCCTTCGGCTGGTACAATTCCTACAGAAGCGGAACAGCGGATACGTGAGATTGAAGGAGTCAATGACGTGCAGGTGGAACTCACTTTCGATCCTCCTTACTCACAGGATATGATGTCTGAGGTAGCCAAACTGGAACTAGGCTTTATGTAATTTTATATAGTAAAGTAGAAACAACAATTAACCATTATTCATATATTATGTATCCTGAACCATTAGTTGCTCCTATGCGTCAAGATTTGACCGTAGCGGGTTTTGAAGAATTGAAAACCCCTGAGGATGTAGTTAATACTTTGGAAAACCAGCAAGGTACTTTGTTGGTAGTGGTAAACTCTGTATGCGGTTGCGCTGCTGGAGCTGCTCGTCCAGGTGTAAAACTGGCATTGGAAAGTAGCAGTGCAAAACCAGACAAAATTGCTACTGTGTTTGCAGGAGTTGATACAGCTGCTACAGCAAAGGCTCGTGAATATTTTCTGCCTTATCCTCCATCTTCTCCTTCTATCGCTTTGTTTAAAGATGGAGAACTGGTTCATTTTATTGAGCGTCATCACATTGAAGGCCGTAATGCAAAAATGATTGCTGACCATCTGGTAATGGCATTCGACGAGTTTTGCACTAAGTAATTTGTGATTTTACAAAAAAGAAAAGGGCTTACGATATCGTAAGCCCTTTTCTTTTTTGTAAAAGGATTTTTCCATTATTAAATATTATTTATCTAATTCTTTCTTAGGCCCGGTTTTTGTGTTAATTTACAAAACCAGAGAAATTCTACTAATTGATAAAGCCACCAGCCATACATCGCTTTTAGTAAATTCGAACAATATCCAAATACAGATACGGGCAAGTGTACAGATTTATTGAAAACTATCTAGGAAGATTACTGATATTTTTCTGCTGTGTCATACATCCATGTATGGCACAGCAGGGAGACGCCGTTTCTACTGTTGACTCATTAAATCAAACGGGTGTACTTAAAGAATTACGTTTGGATAGTGCAGATCAGCACAGAATAGATACAACACATTTATATAAGAAGCTAAAGAAAAAGATGGATAAGCATCGGCTTAGCCGGGCTGTGTTTGAATTTTTGTTTCGTGACCCCTATAGTCGCACTGTAAGTCGTACACCTACCTCTCCCATAGATCCTAATTGTGCATATGAAGGAAAGTTTATAGGTAATATTCAGATTCAGCGTCTGGACCCATTTGGCCCTAGGGTAACAGACACTTTACGGACGCCTGCTAACTGGTTTGAGAAGGCAGGTAATGCCATGCATAGAGATACCCGTGAATCTGTAATACGGAAGAGTCTGTTATTCCAGCATAAATATCCCTTCATGGCCTCTATGATTAGTGATAACGAACGGATTCTGCGTTTGACTCCTAATCTTTTGGATGCCAGGATTTATGCTATTCCTCGTAAGGGTAGTGCCGATACTGTAGATATTCTGGTAGTAACTCAGGATGTATGGTCAATCAATGGTAGTATTGATACCGACTTTCAACAGAATGTAGGAGTTAATGTAGATGATCTGAACTTTCTTGGATTAGGACATGAAAAAGCAGTGGGTGTTTCCTATAATATGTCACCTCATCCATATTATCATAAGCCAAAAGGATGGAGTATTCAGAGCCTTTACCGAATCCCTTATATTGGAAAAACATTTATTACAGGAACCTTACAATATGTAAATAGCTGGAATCAGGAAAGGTATGCATTAGTAGGACAGCGCAACTTTCTAACACCTTCTATGAAATATGCAGGAGGTTTGGAGCTAAGCAGAAATAGGATATTTGTAGAAGTTGATCCGTATGTAAGAGATTCAACCGTATTTCCTGTTGGGTATGATTATGCGGATATTTGGCTGGGTCGTTCATTCCGTACACAGTGGGCAGGAGAACGTACGCGTATGATTTTAGCTGCCAGAGTGATTGGCAACCGCTATTGGGAACGTCCGGAAGTGCGTTCAGACACAAACCAACTGTATGAACATAGATGGTTAAATTTGTATAGTATTGGGTTCTCAACCCGTAATTATTTGCGGGATGTATTGATTTACGGTTTTGGACGAACCGAGGATGTACCGTATGGAAGCATGGTGTCTTTCACTACTGGTATGGAAAGACGAGAATTTGGTGTTCGGAGTTATATAGGGATGAAGGCTGCTCATGGGCAATACTTTCAACGTTTTGGTTATCTGCTTCTTAGTTTTAATGCAGGTAGTTATATACACAAAGGATTATGGGAGCAGGGAGTATGGAGAGGAGAAGTAAATTATTTTAGCCGCTTGCTTCCTGTAGGAACATCTCAACTACGCCAATTTGTGCATTTACGTTATACAAGAGGATTCGGACGGTTTAACGGGGAATATATTGATATAAATAATTCAAATGGAATCAGAGGAATTTCCAATGTAGGACTGCGGGGACAACAAAGCATGGTGTTGAATATGGAAACAGTGTTGTTTACTCCATTGAATATATTAGGTTTTCAGATAGCTATATTTGGATATGTAGATCTTGGCTGGATAGGTACCAGTAGTAGGGAAGTTGTAGATACACCACTTTATCAGGGATACGGAATAGGAATACGCTTACGCAATGAAAATCTGACCTTCAATACCTTCCAATTCAGAGTTGGCTTTTATAATGGCTTTTCAGGTTTGATTTCTCCTTTCCGGACTGAGTTTTCCGAGATACCCCGAAGCCGGTTAACAGATTTTGATATAAGTGCCCCTGAAGTAGTTCCATTTGGCAAGATAGGGATACAACAATGATATAATCAGGCTTTCTCCTTATAGAATGGCACTATTTGTGTGGACTCAACACTTACATGTGGTTCCAGTTCTACACTTTTTTAAAACGTATGCGTCTGACTATACACAAGCCCTTCGGGAAGGGTGTGGCTGACCAGGAAGTAAAAATTTCCATTTGTGATACTAATCCGGATATTGTACAGATTTTTGCAGAAGTATTTGCAGATGAGAAGCGTATTGAAGTTGTGCAGGGAAATATATTGAATCTGACTGCTGACGCATTGGTTAGTCCTGCCAATAGCTTCGGTGATATGAGTGGAGGACTAGATAAAGTAATAGATGATTTTTATGATGGAGAGGCTCAACGAAAAGCTCAACAATACATTCGTCATCACTACTTTGGTGAACTTCCAGTTGGAATGGCAGGTATTCTGGAAATGAAAAAACAACCCTATCCTCATCTGATTATTGCACCTACTATGCGTATTCCTGGCAATGTCGGAAAGACTATTCATGCGTATCTCGCTATGAGAGCCATTCTTCAGGCTGTTTTGATACATAATTTCAATCATGAAGAAAAAATACGTCATATCGCGCTTCCGAGCCTTTGTACAGGAATAGGTGGGATGCCTTATCGGGAAGCTGCCGAACAGATGTTTACAGCTATACATTCCATTCTGGATGAGGACTGGAAACTGGTGGTACATCCGGCTATGGCTCCTTACGCTTTGGGACCCCGTTGGGCATTGTCAGAAAAGATGAATAAATTCAAGCCATAAATAGCTGCTATAAGCTGTTTGGCAATTTTACCATTCAGAAAACCTACCTGCTTACATTTCATGGAAAAAGTTATTGATGTTATAAAGACCTCCCGAAGAAATTTTATCAAACTGATAGATGGACTATCACTGGATACCTTAAATGAGATCCCTGCTGGATTTAACAATAACCTTGTCTGGCATCTGGGACATCTGGTAGCAAGCCAGCAAATTCTATGTTACCAGTTTGCCAATCAGAAGCCACTGATTGAAGAAAAATACATTTTGAAGTATAAGAATGGGACTAAACCCGAAGCCTATATTGATCAGGGAGAGTTTGATATTCTGAAAAACTACTTCACAACACTAATTGATCAATTAGAAAAAGACCTTTCAACCCATCTGTTTGACAACTATAATTCCTATGTTTCTCCAACCTATGGAATTGAAATCCGAAATATCACGGATGTAGTCAAATACGTTTCTTTTCATGAAGGATTCCATTTGGGCTATGCAACAGCAATCAGACGACTGGTTAGAAAATAAGCTGGGAGAAAATATTTTTTTTAGTTGAGCTAAGCCTACAAAATATGTTACTTTGAGCCTCCGGATATAGTTTCGGGGGCTTTTGATTTTTTAGTATCGTAAGATTCGTAGACCAGTACAGTTAAGAGAAAATAAACTATTCATGTATCGAATGTATTTTAAGCGGCTGATAGATAGCATAATATCAGTTGTTTTATTGATTTTAACATTGCCTTTCAGCCTGACGGCTGCTATCCTTTTATCTTTTGCTAACCAGGGAAAGATATTCTTTATACAACAACGACCTGGGTTGCATGGGAAGCCGTTTCGAATTATCAAGTTTAAAACAATGAATGACAGACGGGATGCTTCGGGTGAACTTTTACCTGACGCCATTCGCCTGACGAAAATAGGCCGGTTAGTGCGTAAAACGTCTATTGATGAACTGCCACAGCTAATCAATGTTTTGCGTGGGGATATCAGTCTGATAGGACCACGACCTTTGTTAATGGAGTATCTGCCTTTATACAATGAAACACAACGGCGACGTCATGAAGTACGACCTGGTATAACAGGATGGGCACAGGTAAACGGGCGCAACATGCTATCCTGGGAAAAGAAGTTTGAATATGATGTATACTATGTTGATCATGTAAGCCTTGCTCTGGATATAAAGATTTTCTTTCTGACCATTTTAAAGATTATACAAGGGGAGGGGATTAGTGCAGACAATAGTGCTACCATGGAGAAGTTTAGAGGGACTAACACTTCTTCTCAAAAAGAATTGAATAATTAAACAAGATCTATGATTTTATATGGAGGTAGCGGACATGCAAAAGTAATTTTTGATTGTCTGGATGCACGAGGAATAACTGTGTTGGGGGTGTTTGATGACAATCCAAATCTGCGAACATTTCAGAATATGCCTTTTCTTGGAGCCTATAATCCGCAGGTATTGGATAAGGAGAAAGTAATTATTGCGATAGGGAATAACCGGATACGGCAGACTCTTAGTCAACGGATTACACATAGCTTTGGAACGGTTGTTCATCCATCTGCTGAAGTGTCGCGGTTTGTGAAAGGTATTGGAGAGGGAAGTGTAATCTTTCACAGAGCAGTAGTGCAGGCAGATACCTATGTTGGAGAGCATTGTATCATCAATACTGCTTCCAGTGTAGATCATGATTGTATACTGGAAGACTTTGTACATATATCACCTAATGCAACTTTGTGTGGAGGTGTTAGAGTTGGAAAGGGAACACATATTGGTGCCTCCGCTACTGTAATTCCAGGCGTTCATATTGGGGAGTGGTGTGTCATTGGGGCAGGAGCCGTTGTTACACAGGATATACCCGATTTTTCTGTAGCTGTGGGGGTGCCTGCACGTGTAATTCGCAGTATAGGCAATACAGGCACGAAAGAGTAATAATTCCAAAATTATATTATTTTTGCCAGATGACAGATTGAATTTTGTGAGAGTGAGGTGTAACGATTGTATTTAACCAATTAACCCATGAACAAACGCATTTATCTCTCTCCGCCTCATATGGGTGGGAACGAACAGAAATATATTGCAGATGCATTTGACCAGAACTGGATTGCTCCTCTTGGGCCGAATGTCGATAATTTTGAAAAAGATTTATGTGAGTTTACCGGAGCCAAACAAGCTGCTGCCTTAAGTTCGGGAACAGCTGCCATTCACTTGGCGCTAATCTTACTGGGTATCGGAGAGGGAGACGAAGTATTGTGTCCAACCTTTACATTCTCTGCAACAACCAATCCGATTGTATATCAGAAGGCAACCCCTATTTTTGTAGATAGTAATTACCGTACCTGGAATATCTGTCCGGATCATACACGACAGGCTATTAAAGACCGGATTCGTTTGGGCAAGAAACCCAAAGCCTTGATTATTGTTCATTTGTATGGACAGTCTGCTTCCATGCTGGAATTAATGGATCTGGCTGATGAGTTTGGAATACCAGTCATTGAGGATGCAGCAGAAGCCTTGGGGGCTACTTATCGGGGCCGAGCCTTAGGAACGTTTGGTAAATTTGGCATTTTATCTTTTAATGGCAATAAGATCATTACTACATCCGGAGGTGGAGCCTTATTATCAGACGAACCTGCTTTGGTAGAGAAGGCTCGTTTTCTGGCTACACAAGCCCGAGATCAGGCTCCTCATTACCAGCATTCTCAGATTGGCTATAACTATCGTATGAGCAATATTGTGGCTGGCGTAGGACGTGGTCAAATGGAAGTGATTAGACAACGGGTGGATGCTCGCCGTAAAGTATTTGATTTTTATAAAGAGGCATTAAAAGATATTCCTGCTATCTCTTTTTCTCCTGAGCTTGAAAGTAGTATGGGCAATCGCTGGCTTACTTGTATTATCATTGATGAGGAACTATCCGGAGGAGTAACCAGAGAAGACGTTCGTCTGGCACTGGATGCCGATAATATCGAGTCAAGACCTCTCTGGAAACCAATGCATTTACAGCCTGTATTTGAGATGCATCCGTATTATGGTTCCAACCATGTGGCAGCTGATTTATTTAATCGGGGCCTTTGCCTACCTTCAGGTTCTAGTCTTACATCTGAAGATCTGAACAGAGTTGTAGCTATTATACGGAAAACCTTTCAGAAAAAATCCTGAAAAAGCTTGAGATCCAGTGCTTTCAGGAATGGAAAGATATACTACTTTTTATACAATAAAAGCAGAAACTTACATGTTTATATTTTTAGTAAGGGTGCTTGATTTGAGTTTCTCCTCTCTGTAGTATATCTTTTCATTAAGTAACCTGCCAAAGGGTTACGCAATAAATCCTTCCTGATATGCACAAATTATGTTACTGTAAATGGCTGACAGCCATCGTGTTATCGGCTTTTTGCCATGTCTCTTATGCTCAACGCACTCTCCAGCCGAAAGAAAAGAGAACGTATGCAGTAGAACTACTTAAAAAATACAATCCGGAAGGATGGAAAATACTCCGACAGGTAGACTCGCTGGCATTTCATCATCCCTATGATCAATATGTAGAAGGCAATACGGAATTTGATGTCAGAAACTCATTGGGGACGATTGTGCACGAAATGAATCACGGATATGCCTCTTTATTAGCAGGAAAACTAAAGCCGAAGGATGCACAAAACTATATGTGCTATTATCTGGGAAGTGATGAATACCATTTAGTGAAATTTACAGATGTCTTTCCAACAGAAAAAATGGGAAGAAACATTCCGAAAAACTTACGTACGTTCCGTTTTGATACCTATATCTATAATCCCAAAGAATCCATAGCACTCGCATCCAATACGTTGGGAATCTATGGTTTAATGGACGAGTGGGTTGCTTACTATCATGGAACGCTTACAGATGTAAATATGAATTGCTGGTATGAAGAAAATACACCAGGCAATGCAGAAGATTGGTACGACTATTTCTCAAATGTGTGTAGTGCTATCAATGCACATCAGGAGTTTAAATTTTTCTGTTTGTCGTATCTGGTTTATGCCCAAAAGTATTACCCACAGGATTACAAAGCATTGATGCAAAACCACGAACTGGTAGAAACATTCCTGAACGTGAATGAGTTGTTTACACAGTTGATAAAAAAATATGAGAAGACGAAGGAGAAAATTTTTGCAGATTTGCGTGCAAAAGGGGTAAAAGTAGTGGAAGAAGATGAGTGGATTTATCTGAATCGTTTTGGTGCAGGAAATTATCTTACTGAGTATAAGTTATTAGGAAAGGAAATGCAGAAACCTGCTTATCAGCAAATGCTTCAGAATTTGAAAGGAGCGAATAAGCTGGCTATGCATGGGAGCTTTGGCAGGCAACAGTAAACATTGAGTTATATCATCAAAAGATAGAGCCTGTATTCTTTCGAGAGTATAGGCTCTCTTCTTTTAGTAAGATTGCTCTGTTCTTCAGCTTTCGGATTAGTGCTTACTACATTTTAATGTTCTCTCTTCCTGAGTTTACTCAGATTCCTTTTCATCTTTCTTCCACTGACCTCCTACTTTTTTGCTTGTCCAAAAAAGTAGGCCAAAAAGGACACCTTTTCCCGATCCTTCTACCCGCAGGCCAAAGGCCAACCTCGCGGGAAAAGGATTGCCTACGCACCTACACTGCCAAACACGATTGAAGGCATCGCAACTCTCTTTGTGGCTTATTTCCTGAAAGGATCTCTCCTTTTTGTCCTCCTGGAAGGAACTTCCCGCCACACTTGTCCTACCACGCATCGGCGTGAGAAGGACAGGTGTGGCAAGACCGCGGCCTTTCCGATTGGAGTGTATCTTTCTCTATTTATTATAAGCTAAAGGTTATGTTTAGGCTGGTTAGGGAATAATATCTGGCATGCATACTTTGATCACATTAAGAGGTTGAGAGTGAAAAAGTTAAATTAAAGTAAATCTGAAGTTACAATTTGCAAATGATCTATTACTAAGAAGAGAACTTACTTCGCTGGTAAGCACAGTTTATGGCAAGTAAATGTCTGTTATCCAATTATTTAAAAGAACGTAATGACAATCACTTTAATTTTAAAAGTATGAACCACACTGAATTCGTGCCTCAATCAAACCGTACTTGTAGCAAGCTGGCTTTGGGCGTAGTAACCGTTATTTTTTTTCTTACTAATTGTTCCAACGACAATCAAACAATAGTTCCTAAAACAATTGATCCATCAGCCAGTCAAGAAATTACTTCTGCGGTGCCTGAACCCATTGCAATTGCCTCCCCTCTTTTAAAAGAGGTTGATACAGATCCATCTGGTGCTTCTTTCCCTAAAACAGACCTGGCCAGTGGTCGCTTAGGTAGTACAACTGACTTTGTAGACTTTGCAAATGAGCAGGGCCTTTCTCTGATACCGGATAAGGCCATCAATCAATTTGCTACTTCTCCTTTTTACATGCATCCGGTAGGCAATGCGTGGGTACATGTGGAAGAAAATAGTGGAGGTGACTATTTTCCTAAGTTTATAAGTAAACGAGGCTTTTATCACTTGCCTTATCAGAACTTCACGCCCTGTTATCCTGGGGATGGCACTACAGGTAAGCCTTCAGGCAAAAATTGTGTACCTATCCTAAATCCTGAAAAAGAGAATCGGACGCTTTATACCCATGATGGGAAGCAGTGGATCAAAGTCTACGCCAATGACCATAACACATCCAAACGAGTATTTGATCTGTTAAGCATCAATGTTCTGAATGGGCCGATTCAGTTAGTCTACAAGAAAGAAAATGGTGGATGGTTTCATTTAGCTAGTTTAAGTAATGGGAAAAAGAATATTTCAGCTCATACAACTGGTATTACCGAAGTGCTGATTTCGAGTGCTCAAGGCACAAGTGGAATTCAGATTGATAATCTGGAAATACGGATGCCCTCCAATTAGTCATATCTGAGTGATCCAGGCTTTTTTTGCCAGGTAGATATACTATTTCCCTCGAAGTATTCTACTCCGAGGGAAATAGTATAAACAAAACAGGCACAATGTAGATTGTGCCTGTTTTGTTATAATTCAAACTCATCGCCCCATTTAGGGATTTGGATGTCTGTGTATCCCCGATAGTGCAGATGCGACTTAAAGGATTCCATGCTCTCCAGTTCGCCGTGTACCAGGAAGATTGTTTTCAGCTTGTCGTTGGATTGGTATTCTACAAAGTCTGTAAGATCATCCAGGTCGCCATGGCCGCTGAATACATCTATACTTTTGATCGTAGCCATAATCGGAATTTCTTTGTCTTTGGAGATAGACAAGCTTCTCATTCCTTTTAGCAGTTTATTGCCCAGCGTTCCTTCTGCGGCAAAGCCTACCAGCAGAATTGTGGCATACGGGTTAGGAAGGTTTGTCATTACGTGATGCTCAACCCGGCCTCCTGAAATCATTCCGGATGAGGAAATGATAATGCAGGGCTCATTGTAATTGGCAATGGCCTTACTTTGTTTCATATCCTGTACATAGGTCAGGTTGTCAAAGTCAAACAGTTCCTCATGCTCCTCATAAAACTCCTTCGCTTCCTTGTTGAGCAGGCCAATATTCTTTTCATATACACGTGTACTTGCCAGCGCCAGCGGACTATCTGAAAAAACCTTGATAGGAGGGAGCCCTTCTTCTGTGTAGAGTTTGTTTAACACAAACAATAAAGCTTGTGTACGTCCTACACTGAATGCTGGGATGATAAGACGTCCGGGCTGATCAATACAGGTTTCTTTGATAATCTTTGCGAGAGCCTCTTCGGGAGCATCTTTATCTGCATGTCTGCGGCCACCGTATGTAGATTCACAAACCAGGTAGTCTACCTGAGGCATACGTTGCGGATCTGGCAGAAGGGGGTAATTTTTGCGACCTACATCACCCGAAAAGCCAATGCTTTTCTTCACTCCGTTCTCTTCAATATCCAGTACTATATTTGCCGCTCCCAGTAAATGTCCGGTTGGAATGAATGTGACACTGATGGTTTTGCTGACTTTAAATTTTTGATTAAAGCCGATGGTTACAAATCGGTCTGTTGTTTCATGTACCTGTTTCTCAAGGTACAATTCCAGCGGATTGTGTCTAAACTTCTTTTTGGAAGTTTTTTTCTTTTTTCCGGCGGGTTCACTTTGCAGTTCTTTTACCCGTTTAGCATTCAGTGCAGCTGCATCCCGCAATAATAAATCTGCCAGTGGCAAGGTGGCTGTTGTACAAAGAATCTGTCCTTCGTAGCCTTCCCGGATCAGATTAGGCAAGTTGCCGGAATGATCAATATGTGCGTGGGTAAGTAAAACCAGATTAATCTGAGATGGCTCAAATGGAAACAAACTATAGTGTCCCAATAATTTATCTCTTTCTACTTTTTGTTTATCTAAGTCGGTACCACAATCAATCAGAATTGTATAGCCATCTTCTAACTCCAGTAAAAACATACTGCCCGTAACCTGACGAGCCGCGCCCCAAAACGTTAATTTCATCTATAGCTAATGTAAATTTTTGAATAGTAAAACCCCAATCTTACCCGCAAAAGTTCAAAACTATGCGATTTTGCCTATGGTGAGCAAAAATAACGCAAAAAAGCGGAATAGAAAGAGTCTACCAGATAAAAGGGCTGAATCTCAGCCAGAAGTGTGAAATAGGTCTTTTAGGGCGGTAGACAAATCCGGAAATTGATAGGTAAAACCGGTTTGCGCAATTTTCTGATTAGAGATTTTTAAACTTCCCAAAACAGTCTCCGCCAGCTGACCCACAAGAAGCTTTAAGGCAAAGACTGGAACGTTTGGCAAAAATAGAGGGCGTTTCAAGGTTTGTGCTGCCACTCGGATCAGTTCTTTATTGGTATCCGGATGAGGGCCTACAGCGTTGTATGCTCCTTGTAGTTGCTCATTCTCCATCGCATGAATTATCATCCTGCACAAGTCGTCGATATGTATCCAGGAAGTCCATTGTTTACCTGAACCCAATGCTGCTCCCACACCTAGCTTTACAGGCGCTGTCATCTTGACCAGGGCTCCCCCTTTATCACTGAGCACAATACCAATACGCAGCATGACTGTACGGATACCCAGATCGGCAATGGTTTGCGCAGAAGCTTCCCATACTTTAGAGACTTCGGCCAGAAACGTAGAGGCATACGAAGAGGTCTCTGTCAGCAGTTCATCTCCCCGGTCATCGCCATAGATACTAATACCAGAGGCTGATACAAAGGCTTTGGGTTTATGTCCTGTTTTCTGTATGGTATCATGTATCAATCGGGCTGATTCTGTCCGGCTTTCTATGATTTCTTTCTTTCTCTCGTCTGTCCACCGTTCATCCGCTACACCCGCCCCTGCCAGATGGATGATATAGTCCGCACTCTCTACCGCACCAGGTTCTATGTATTGTTTTCGTACATCCCATTGATAGACAGTGAGATTAGGAATGTTTTCTTTTTTCCGGCTCACAATAGAAACCTGATAGCCTTTTTGTTGTAAGAGTTCAGTAAGTCTGTTGCCTACAAGGCCTGTACCACCTGTAATAAGAACTTTTGCGGACATAGCTACTATATTTTGGAGAGGATGAGTTCTAGTTCAATGGAAAAAATAAAAATGTATAGGTCGTTATTTTGCTATATACAACTCTTTTTGTACATAAATGTTATGAGCTCTTTAAAATATGAATGCCTGAGTGATATACCCAGGCATTGAGAAGGTAAAATCTATATAAACTGTTATACTTTATTCGCTTCTGGCAATGGTATTAGTGGACTGAGGTACATCACTCAGGGTCATCATAAAAGCGATTAGCTCTTTCTTTTCCTTTTCTGTAAGAGAAAGCTGATCCGGTGAAAGTGTTTGGTTAGGGACGTCAATGCCTATACCGGCTCCACCTCCTTTGTTATAAAAGTCTACAACCTCTTCCAGTGTTTTATATATTCCATTATGCATATAGGGGGCTGTATACTCTATATTACGGATAGTAGTGGTCTTAAAAGCATTTTTATGTGTATCTGAGTGAGTAGTTACATATCTTCCCAGGTCAGGATCAATTTTGCGACTATTCACTGAGGCAGGTACACCCAATACTTCACTTTCTGTTTTATGGAAAGAAGGAGGTACTGTACCATTAAACAGTGGGATGAAGTGGCAGGTACCACATTTGGCTTTTCCTGTAAAGAGATTGAACCCATTCTTTTCTTCTGAAGTCAGCAAATGTTTTTCACCACGCATATATCTGTCAAACCGGGAGTTGAAGTGTGTAAGAGAGCGGGTATAGCTAGCCAGGGCTACCTTGAGATTTCGCTGGTTAACAGGAGTTGCATCTTTGGGAAAAGCTTTCTGGAAGTGTGAACTATACTCCGGACTGGATTGTAAGTAGTGAATTGACTCGTCCAGAGACCCATGCATTTCATCTTTATTGGTAATTACATCACTGGCCTGGTCTTCCAGTGAAGTTGATCGGGAGTCATAGAACTGCACTTGCTGTAAGGCAGCATTGATGAGAGTAGGTGCATTGCGTGCTACAAAATGCTTATTATCCATGGCAAGGCTTTTAGGCAATCCGTCTGTAAATGCCCGCGAGGGTTGGTGACAGGTAGCACAATTGCGTTGTTTGTTGCCAGACAGAGCCGTCTCAAAAAATAACCGTTCTCCGAGTTGTATGCGTTCCTGAGTGAGGGCTGCGTCATACGAAGGAGTATAATAATCCGGATTAAAGGCTGTTAACTCAAACAGATGGCGTGCATCTGGCCGAAGTAGCCGCTTTTCCTGAAATACAGGAATTTGTAAGGCTTGTTGCATATCCAGCAGTAAACCTGATAACCGATTGGCATGATCAGCTATAAATGTAAGTCTGTCAAAGCTGTTGAAATCGGGATGTTTTTGAAGATAGCCAATACTTTCAGTAAAAGCTTGACGTACCTGAGTTGCCAATTCCGGATTTTTTTCTTCCAGATTTTCCAGATAGAGCGAAGTAATATCTTGCAGAGTTGTCAGAGTAGTAACAGCTTCTGGCAGAGAGGTATTGGCAATAGGGGAGTCAAAACCTGTAATACCCAGTGTAACCATCCGGAAAATCTCCAGACGCATCGCATCAAAAACATGGCTGTCAGTTGGGTTGGTATCCGGACTCACACTTTTAAGGCGGTTAAAGGTGGCGAGTAGTTTCTTAATTTCAAGAATCGCTTCTGCTTTCTGCTGTTTAGTGTAGGTAGGAAAGAGATAGTTTTCAATCACCTGAAATCCTTCGGGATCAATCAGTTTTGCATCGTATACTTCCCATTCCGCAATAGGAGCACCATTGATAAACTGAGTGGTGTAGGGATTATAGTATTCGGCCAGGTATTCCAGTTTTTTAAATTGTAAACGAGCCAGCTTAAAGGCATTTTGAATCTCGGGAACAGGCTTATCCTGCTCTACTGTCTGGTGAAGTAGTTTCACTGCTGTATCCAGTGCCTGGATATCTGTAAGGTATCGTTCTTTAATGAGAGTTGTGGGAGTGGTATTTTCTGGTTTGTTGAGATGCATAGCCCATACCAAAGCTGTTAACGCAACTATGCCCATCTCTATCAGTACTTTTTTCATGAGGCAATAGGATTAATATCATCGGTTGATGAGTATATGAATAAGAAAACCTGCCTGGGAAGCAGGTTTTCAAAAGGAGGGAGAAAAAATGATTAACGAGGTAAGCCTTTCAGAACCAGAATCTGACTAGCTTGAACACTTGTTGCCTTAGTTCCTTTATCCGGGTTTTTGTAACGAGCGTCAGCCCAGGTATGTGGCTGAACACAAAGAATAAAGGCATCCTGAATGCCTAATAGATCCGAGGCATCTACCAGTGCTCCATATTCCCACTGTCCATATTTAGAGTCTCCGGCAGGCTCTCCGGTCTTTTCGTTGCGGTTGTATTTATCTCTGTCAGCAGCTGTACGATGATGATCTAGTTCCAGCACTTTTTTCAGTTCACCTGTAGCAATAGTATACTGCCAGATATAGCCATCATGTTGAGTACCTTTGACATTGCCATATAAGTTAGAATCTTCTTCAATGTAGACATAGTTCTGAGTTACACAGATATTGTCAGGATTCTGAAATTCGTTTGCTTTACCATTCGGTAGATCTCCATCCAATACCGGAGTAAGTTTGCCTTTTAATGGATCAGTTCCATCCAGAACCAGTTTGTAGACACGACCAAACTTGGTGCGTTCTTCTGGCTTATTGTCCTGTCCAGTTACGTTAAAGTAAATCTCACGAGCATTGGCAGCACTACCCTTACGATAATCCAGATCTTCTACACGACCAAATTCAATGGCTTTCAGTTCGTCTACTTTAGCCTGTATTGCAGCACCAGTTATAGTCTGGTAATCATCGATTTTGATAAATTCAACATCATATGACTGACCTTCTTTCATATCCAATTCGGTCTGAGTCTGATTCGTTCTGCGCAATACATACTGACTTCCATTGTTTAGATCACCTGTAGAGCTTACATACATGACTACCTGACCGCCTGTGACTGCATCAGAGGCATCTTCTCCCATAATAATAACTGTTTTGCCAGGAAAGGCATCTTTATGTAATGGTACTGCATTTTCACCGCTCCAGTGTCCTAATCCTTTCAGGGCACGGGAGGATGTAGGAGTCGGGTTTGCTTCGTATGGATTTAATCCATGTGTTTGTGCTTCTACATCACTCTCTCCTACAGACAAGTACATTGGCCCAAAGCCATGTTCCTGTGGAGTAGCCAGTGTACCTGAACACAGACGCCACTGACCACCATCCGAGTTTAGCATATATTCCCCTTTAACAGGCTTAAAGGTCTCATCCAATGTGATACGGGATACAGAGAAGTTATCTTCGTTATTTACCAGCATCACAAAACCTTTGCCATCCTGGCTTCTGAGTACCCCTAGTCCATCAGCTGTTCCTCCGAAAATGTAATCTTTGGATTGTTCAAGGGTGTCATCGCTGCTGATCAGAGAGAAGATCTCCAGGCTTTCAAAACCAGACTGTTTTTTTACCAGAGCAGGGATTTTAGAATGATTCTTTAATTGTACAGTAACCGGATTGTTACCTCCGTTGTCGTTGTCGCATCCTGAAAACGCGATTGAAAGTGCCAATAAGGCTGAAGCAAGTTTGTTAAGGTTTTTCATATCAGTTAGCATTGTATGCAGCAAAGATGCATCGGCTATGTAACTGGAGCTTTATCGAAATGTTAAATGATATATATGTATTAGTGGGCTATACTAGCTTGTTTGTTCTATTAATATTTTGATTGTTAGGTATTTATGGTTTTTGGTGTAGGGGAAATAGATAATATATAGATAAAGTCACTTAGTGAAGCTGTTACCTGGATGTGGAATAGTGGGAGGGATGCACTGTTTATGAGATGTAAAGAAGTCATAGTGGGGGAAAGTACCGAGTCTTATCGTGTTTCATATCTTTTATGGAAATGAGGTTTTAGGAAAGAAGAAACTGGTTCAGATGGAAAGGTGCTAGTTCGAACGTCCGTTCGGACCTAAAATGAAAGCAACGTCCGTTGTGTTGGGACAAATTGAGCTAAGTTTACGTTTTTTCCCATGTTTATCACCAATATGAATGGTGGGAAAGTGGTCGTTGGTGATAACACCAACGACGGGAAACAGGCCTTGATCTACCAACGTAGCGGATACTCAATGCTGTTAACTTAAGAAAACCACTCAAACTACCTAACCTGTCCTTCTGGAAGAATCTCGTGGCAAGACCGGCGGCATTTGGATTTGGAGTCTATTCTTTCACTCAGAGCCTAAACGCAACTCTATTTTTCAAGAGATCCTTTGAGGAGGACAGTAAGGAGAATGTTGCTTTCAAAAGGACAATAAAGAAATATGAAAAAAAGAAATAAACTCCCTTATCTTTACAGCATTGAGCGGAGCTTGCGCCAGAAACTTTCTTTATTTCTAGAAAAAGATAGGGTGCCGAGTGACCTCTATCCAAGTACAAAGTCCAGGCAATCCATGAGTTCAACCCTCATAAATTACCTGGACAGGTTGTAAAAATTGGTTAGTATTAGTGCTTCACTTTCCAGAGAAATAAACCTTCTTTCTCTGCTGTTAGAGTTGTTTCGTGTAGCTGAATGGATTTATAAAATGAACCTGCTACATACAGATTATTACTGCGATCCAGTGTAAGGGTGGTACCCATATCAGTGCTTTCACCTCCTGCTTTTTGTGCCCACTGTAACTCGCCTGCATTATTGTATTTGGCTACAAACAGGTCACTGCCACCGGCAGGAGTTAAGGTAGTGCTTTCAAGTGTAAAAGGATTGTAGAAATAGCCAGTGATATAGACATTGCCTGAACCATCTATTCCGAGAGCATTGACATAGTCATCATCATTACTTGCAGCAGCCTTTACCCATTGAACAGCTCCTGTGTTGTTATATTTGAGTGTAAAAACATCTGTCTGGCCTTTGGATGTCAGTGTAGTAGTGCCTACAGTGCCAGTACCTGTAAACAAACCTGTACTATACAGATTACCGGAAGTGTCGAATTTCAGATCTCTAATGCTAAACTCTGCATTGGTGCTACCTATTGTCCGGGCATCCAGTACTTCGCCTGTTGCTGAGTAATGCACAATGAATACATCGGAGTTACCCTGAACGGTGAGTTGCTTACTACCAAAAGAAATGTCATCATAAAATTCTCCGGCTATATATGGGGTTCCGGAACCATCCAGCGTAATATATCTACCATATCCGCCTCCACTTTTCGCCCATTGCATCTCTCCTGAACTGGTATATTTGGCAATATAGGTATTTCTTCCATTGCCAACTGCTGTCAATGTGGTGTTCCCAATGATGGTCTCTGCATAAAAATTTCCTGTAATATATATGTTATCAGTCCCATCTATGACAACATCAGTTCCATAGTCCAGGTTGGTACTACCTGCCTGTTTTACCCATTGCACAGTGCCTTCACTGGTATATTTGGCCAGGAAGATATCTATATAGCCTTTTGAGGTCAGCGATGTGCCACCAATAAGTGCAGTATAGCTAAACTCTCCTATAACGAATACATTTCCAGATGCATCAAGTGCTAAACTTCTGCCAACATCGGTATCCGCTCCACCTTCCTGCTTTACCCATTGCAGTTCGCCTTTAGTATTGTATTTAGCCAGAAAGATATCATCGCTTTGACCTTGAGCTGTCAGGGTAGTGGTGCCAAAGACCGCTGTACCAGAAAAAGACCCTGTCACATACAGATTGCCATCTTTGTCTACCAGTTGTTTTTTGGGAGTGATATACCCTGTGGCTTTCACTGCATAGGCAGTAGCACTGATTTCAGGGTCTATGGTAGGTGTAGGAGGAGTATCTTCTTTTTTACAGGATGAGAAAGTCATAGCCATGGCTCCGGCTATAAGGAGTGAACATAGTAGATTGTTTTTACACATAGTAATCGTATGGGTTTTGATCGTAAAAAAAATAGCGTAACATAGAAAAAGTTGGCAGATCAGTGGCACTAAAACAATCGTCTTTCATTTTGTTGAATAGGATCAGGGATTGTAACATGTATACATATCTGTATTATACAAGATAGATATCGTAAAGTAACCGCTATTTCCTGAATTTTATTTTTATTTTACAAATAGAGTGTTAGTAAAATACATTCATGGATACAATGCCATGTTTCTCCTACCAGGAGAATCTGTATTTTGGTAACTTTACTGAAAAAACGATTGTCACACAAAAGTGATAGGTCGATCTATAATTCCATCACTACAATTTTTTGTATCTAAAATAATCTCAATGGATAGTACACTAGGACATGAATTGCATTGTATCAGCTGGCTATTAGTGAATAAAGCTGATGTAAGAACGTTAGTAGCTTTATTTGGGATTGAAGAGCTAGAAGGCACTAGCTGGAAGACAGGATTTAAAAAGTTTATTACACTGACAATCCAAGAAAGGAATAAACGTCAAACGCGAAAAGATTGGAACTTGTTTGATGAGAAAAATGAGTACCCCTTGATTATTTTTCAGTTATCCGATAATTGGACAATGATATTTAGTCATTACTTTGATATGAAGGATAGAGCCTTAACTATCTGTAACACTCTGTCAAAAGAACATTTAAAGGTTTATTGTTTCTTTTTTGATGTACATGTTGGATGCCGTCGTTGGATCATATTTGAAGATGGTCAAATGAAAAGATATTGTGAAGAAGATTCAGATTCTGTGGTGACAGTAATAGGAGAACTTTTATCTGAGGAAAGGAAGATTTTTGAGAAAGTTATCAATGAGGATAATGGAAGTTTTGATGATAGCGAGATTATAGCTTTGTATGTTCCGGAACTTACAACTATCAGCTACGAAGCGTTTTGTAACCGTGATTTTTACTTCTATCATGGGCAGATCAAACCGATTGTAGATGCTTCTCAGATAAGTTGGGATCAGCTTCCTCAGGAGCGTATTATGTTGTGGCCTTTTCTTTTTGAGAATCATGAGTCTGAAGAGGAGAAGATCGAGAGCGAAAAGAACACTCCTAATAGCTATGAGAGTGAATTGGATGACCTGCCGTTTTAGTTGTTCAAGTCAGGTGTTAGATAAATCTTTCTTTTGAGAATCATATAGACAAGCCCTACCATACCCAGATATAGTACTACATGCTCTCCAGCATAAACTTTTGGATATATTGCCCAGGAAGAGGGCAGATAGTCATAGCTTCTTATTATGTGCCGAATTAATGTGTTTTTGACAGTCGGGAACTGTAGTAAGCATATCACTAACGACAGTAGCATGTTTTGACGGAGGCTTCTCTTCCAGAATAGTTGAGGAAGTAGTGCTCTACTTAGAACCTCCCACCAGGCAAATAATGCATAAGGCCCCATCCAGCGGCTCCTAAAGGCAAACTGTTCCAGTTCGGTTTTAGGTTCTGTCATAAAGTCAATAAGCTGGAATAGCAGAAAGACTACTCCTCCGATAGCTATCAGTATATTCATCGCTTCCAGTACTGTCAATGCCTCAGTCTTGTGTCGTTTGCTAACTCGGATTGTTGCCAGTATGCCAGCCAGTAGCACGATGTAGATGTGATTGAAAAAAAGCGACTCAGACATATACTATAGATTCAGCGGAGAGAAGGTAACTGTTTGATTAAGTATACAAAAGTATGTAGAAAAAAAGATTCCTACAGGCTATCACTAAGTTGACGATGCCTGTAGGAATGCCAGCATATGTTAAAGATGAAATTATCAGGATTATTGTTTTTTGAAAAAAGTGATCATTGCTCTGACTGGGCCATCTGTCGGACCTTGCCCAGTATACACCACTTCAAGTCGGTTGCCACTGATTGTATATGAGCAATCAGGAAAAAGTGCCTGTCCTGATGGAACTGGTTTGTATATGACAGGTTGCCCACTATTAACCGTAACATCTGTGATAGTCATTTCCTCTGAAATAAATTCAAGGATATTGTGTGACTGAACAAATCTGCCTTTCTTTTCGGTAAGAATAGAAAGATCGGTTATTTTTTGATTTTCATAGAGTCCAAATGTGCTGGATCGAAACAGAAATGTATGATCGTTATTCAGTTGTAATTCTGTTTCAGTGCGAGGGCCTGTGTAATCCAGGTTATCATATCTAGAGGCTATCCAGGTTCCAGCTACCTGTGGTGCAGTTTTTTCTTGTTCTTTGTTGGTACATGCACTCAATACTATAAACAACATGCAAAAAGAGAATAAAAGATATTTCATATAGTGTTATTGTTTAATGGTGTGTAAATTCCATTAAGTGACACTCAAATCTGATAAACAGTTGCATGGAAATAAAAGAAATTGTTGTTTAGATAGGAGATAATGGTATAATATTAAAAAAATAATATCCGTATGTTAACAAAATGTTAAATGTGCTTTCTCACAGAAGTAGCTTTTGTTTTATGGTTTTCAATCCTACCTATTATTAGTGTAGAACTTAATTAGTCTGTAGGAAGATGTTAGGTAGAGAACTAAACCACTTTTGTTGCTTACTGGCTGTCTAGTAAAAGCAAACTCATCAGAAAATCAACTTTTGAGTCTTCGGTATCTCGAGTGACTTGTATATGCCATCCCTGACGACTAGATCGCTTTCCATAATGCTGCTCTCCCAATTGTTCCATGTGCGCCAGGTGTGCTTCCCACAAATCGCTATAACCCAGTTGGCTCATGGAGTGCATTGGTAGATTTTTTTTGACAAATTGTACCATTAGTTTGATTGGCTCCTCTGTAGTGTCAAATGGTAGTACAGGCTGCAAGGCTATCATTTGATGTTGGAGTAAGGCTGCTTGTAATCTTAAAGGCTGATACTGGCGGTAATGCCGATAGTGATAAATATAAATGTTCTTCTTTTTTTTCAGCCAAAGTAGTTTAGCTTCAGCCCGCAGGTACTCTATCTTAGGTTGCAAGGATGGTTCAATCCATGCCCATTGGTTGATTCCCCAATGGCGGAGATTGGGAACAAAGGTTTGATTCAGATAGGCTAACACATCATGATAGTAAGCAATCTCCTTTGTATGATTTTGATCGCTTTCAATCAATGTATTGACATAGTATGCAATTTGCTCTTGCCAGTCGGGCTCATATATACCCCATTGCTCTGATGTAAGAATGCTGCGAAAGGTATCCATCTGAAAATCCATCTCTTCCCAGACCGAAAAATAGTCATCTTCACGTGAGTGACTCGTTTGCTGGTCGAACAGATGTACTTGTTCTGCTTGCTCAAAAGTCAACTTTAGGGATCTGTATCGATTTTGTATTGTGTGGATGGTAGTTTTGTATTCGCGTTTGTTCATCTGTAAAGATTAGATAAGGATGGTTGTTCAAAGATAAGACACCTCTTTCACTAGTTATATCACCTGATCTGTAGTTAGTATAGTTATTTTGAGTATAAGCTTTGTTCTCTTTTATCATGTAGGCTCTATTTACAACGATTCCTTGTTTATCCAGCCAAGGCATGTCAGGGAATGATTGGACTTACAACATAATTTCAGATCTTACCATTTCTTACAGAAAGACATTTTGATAATAAAAGTTTATAAAAATGGACAATGAATTTTATCCTGGGATGAAAGTGTTTCTGGATGGGGAATACGGCGTTGTATTAAATGATTATTCAGAATGGGATGGAGAATATTCTGATTCGAATGGTGTAAAGTATCAAAGTGTGCCTTATAAGTTATATGGAGTAATACGTTGGGATACCGATGATGAAAGAGATGTTGAAGATTGGCGTGGGGTACAAGGTAATTTTATTCAGGGAGGAGGAGTTGAAATAGATAGTAATCACACATTTATATTTATTAATGATGATGGCTCTCTTAAGAAATAGATTTATTGAATATTTACTAAACTATGTACTAATGCATTAAGTTAGTAAACCATGAATATTCCAGACAAACTCCTAATTGAAAGAATTGAAGATTATCATACACAATGAAAAACAGAAAGAGGAGGTGGAGCAACGGAATTTGTTACTGAGTCAATACACGGTGCATTCAGACTATACCAAATAAATAAAAGCCGACTGATACAGGTCGGCTTTTGTCTGGGTACTGTATATGCTATTTGTCGAGGCTTTTGCGTAGGTCTTCGACAAACTCCTCGCTTACATCAAAATACGAAGCCAGTTGTTTGGTAGTCAGAATCCCATCTTTGAGAAATTTGAGAATCGCTTCCTGTTTTCCTTCCTGTTTACCTTTTTGCTCACCTTCATGCAATCCTTTTAGTAGACCTTCCTGTCTGCCTTTTTGTTCTCCTATTCTTTCTCCTTTTTTGAAGAAATAATCATCTTCTTCTTTGATATAGTTGGTAATGGATTCCATAATCTGTTCAATAAAAGGTGATAGTTTACGCAAATTAGCTAATATCCGTAACTGTTGCAAGTGACGGTTTAGTTCCAGTGAATTGGGTGAAGTCTGGGTTAATCGGTCTAAAATCTGTTGAGCCGCTTTCTGTGGCTCCATATTACCAAAGTTAGCCAGAACCGCAAACACAACCTCGTCAGCCTTATTGGATGAGAGAAATAACTGATAGTCTATCTGCGAAAGCCTGACCAGGTCAAAGAAAAATACTAATCCGTGTTGTTCGATACGGGTAGGCATGGTAGGCACCGTATCTGAGAGAAACAAGACGTACTGGCGAATAGGCAGTTGATATTTACGCCAGATCAAGGCTTTGTATTCAAACATGCGGTCTACCATCCGTGCTTCATCGATCAGCTGGAACTCGAGTTGCAGTAAAAACGTATCGCCTTGCCTGTCTGTAATTTTGAGTAGCTGATCGGGTTTTCGTTCCAGGGTCCGTTGCAGATCTAATGGTATTTTCTCGTAATTGGCCACATCGATCTGGAGTACTTTCTCAATCATGCTTAGCGTAACAGCTTCCAGATTTTCCTTGAATATTTTATCGTAACGGTTTGCTTCTTTTTTATTGTTCATGTGTGGATCTATTACCAGCGGCAAAAGTAAGCAATAAAAGCCGCCTGAAAACAGGTCGGCTTTTGTATTTTTGCCGCTTCTGGGTTCAGTTAAATATTGTGTCTGGATTTTATTAAAATCAATTATAGCTTGCCAATTGATTAAATAATTCTTTCCCACTACATGAGTCAAAATATAGTTTATCCTAAAATATATCACTTATCTGCGATGGATTATGGAGTACCATTAACAGAATTTAAACCAGCAGATGAAAAAAGCTTTTGTGTACGTGTAGAAATTACTATTCAATTCAAAGAAGGTTATGATTTTATACAGTCTTATGGTGTTATGATAGCTTCAACTAAAGGCTATATAAAGTATTTGGATGAGAGGACTACTATTGAGAAAAATGGAGCATCCACAATTTATCTGCTTGATAAAGTAGTACTAATGGAAAGGTACGATTATGAACATTTTTTAGGTTTCCTTTATGAAAAAATGTCCTTTTATAACAAATTAGGAGCTAAACAATCCGCTATAGCACTTGCTACAGAGTTTGATTGGTTAAATAAAGATGAATCATTTGATATCAGAGACTTTTATAAACAGTTCTTCGCGAAAGGTTTCTAATAGAAAAATAGTTTTAGTTTCCTAAAAATCAGAACACAAAGCTTGCCATATAGTATGACAGAAATAACTTTTAACGAATAGAGATGAAATTAGTATATACTGCATTTTTTCTGTTGATGGTTTCCTGTTATTCAAATAAGCCTGTTTATGAGTATAAAGGTCCTTGTTTGTATTATAAAGTTATGGGGATTAAGATAGAATGTATGAAAGTAGATTCTGTCACCGGAAATGCGGTTTTTCTAGGTGCTGCTTCCTCTTTCCAGAAAGGACAAAAATTCTTCTACAGGATTAGATTTGACCTGAAGCCAAATCTGGAAGCTGAGAGAGGAAACTTTCCTTCTCAACTTTTTTCAAAATGCTCAAAAGAGAGTATCAGTAGTTTTGTTATCAAACTACGAAATCCTACTAATGAAGTTGTAGAATTGGTATCTCAGTTGAAAGGTTTAGATACTACCCAAGTTTATAGAGAAAGCCCATTTGTCGAATCAAACCTCGTTTGGTATAATTTTAAAGATCTATCTGACTTTGTAAATAAGTTTAATATGTGTCATTCTGATGTGAGATATAGCTTTTTGCAACAGAACGGACTGATATTAAGCGGATATGTGCCTACTCGTGATAAAGGAGATTATGTATGTATATCCGAAGTTAAATTTTCAGACAACCGAGTAATAAGAGAAGAATTTATTATCAATGTGAGATAAGATCTTGAATTTCTATAACTACAGATAAGCATACAGAGAGAATGTTTATCTGTAGTATAACTGATTACTAGAAATAGATCTTCCAAAGAATCAGGCTTGATTGGCATAAAAACAAAACAGCCGGTTTGTAGAGTCGGCTGTTTGTGTTCCTACCTTTTCCATACTTGCCTGTAATACCGCTCATACCCAAACAAGTCCTATTTACTAAACAGTTTGTGCGTTATGCTAGTTTGATCGAACCGATAAAGAAAGTCCTGTGTTTTCTCCGGGTTAGCTATGAAGTATGAAGAAATCAGTGGATACATTATACTGTGCACCTGCTGATAAATAAGTCTGGATTCGAGTTGTTTAGAATATTCTGCCAGACTACTTATATGGTTTTGCATGTTACAGATCAGAATAAGTCCATTGTCAAGTTTCTTTTTTTGAATCTTGTGGTTACTAATCTTATTCTTTTTTACATAACGCTTGCAGGCAGCGACTAATGCATCCTCAATAGCTTCCTTTACCTGACTACCATCTGAGTTGTCTCTATCATTGTAAAAATGTAAGAAATAAGGTGATGGGTCCCAATCGGTACGATAGACCAGAATAATCTGGTAGTATGTATCCTGAATCTTACCTTCATAATGGATTTCAATTTCTGCTTTGCCAGGGATAAGCTTTAATACTCTTTCATATAAATAGGCTATCCCTTCTGGAAAGTGATAGTAATTCTGATTCACATATTTCTGTCGGGTATCAGTGAGCAGAATCTGGAGACCTTTATAGAGAATAGCCCGTTGACAAAGCTTTTCGCTTAAAACCTGGTAGTCGATTTCTGCAACAGGTATGATAGTCGGGTCAATATGAAATTGAATAACTACTCGCTCTAATGGTGACTCATGCGATGATGATTCATATAGAGCTGGCATAGATTCTCCTTTACTTAGAATGATTTGCTGACCTGAAATCACCTGCAACTGATCTGAAATTACGGTCAACACTTTTGGTATGTATTTGTCTGGTATTGTATCCTGAAGATCCAACTGGAACAGTTCGAGAAAACCATTCATATTGTCATGTCCTTCGATAATCAGACAAAACCGATTTTCCTGAGCTACTTTTACAGAAAAGAAAAGTTGATTGCTCTGACAAGCTTCGATACAATCCTGGAGTAAGCTGCAAATGAGATTGATGATTCCATCTCCATCACTAGCCCGACCACCAATGTACATATAAGGTCTTTTTCGAATGGCTTCTTCTCCAATAATAATCTGTGGCTCTTGAATAGTCTGAGGGTCTGTCATAAGTGACGGATTTAAGAAGTATGGTTAAAGTATAAGGCCTGGAAATTACTATGGATTTGTATAATGTACAATGACAAGATATATAGGTGCAGGTGAGGCTATATGCCTTGTCATTGTACATTATAAGGGTTACCGTTTCCAAACTTGCTTAAAGTACTTCTCATAGCCAAACGGATCGCGCCACTCAATGTTATGCTCGGGAATGCCTAGTTGCTTGAGCCAGGTGGGGACAAAGAAGCTTGGACAGCCTTTGTTGTCGAATTGGTTATGTCCGGCAATCTTGACATTGGGTGCATAGCCTAATACTTCACCGATAATATCTAACATGGTCGAGATCTGCTGAGGGGTACGGCTGTCTAATGGGGCTTTGTGGGAAGAGTCCAGGCCACCTACGTAACACAGGTGTCTGGAAATGGAGTTGATGCCTGCTACCCCGTTTGTAATCTCGAAGGTGTCAATAATCTGGTCGTTGTTGTGTTTGACGAACTGGTGACGCGAGCCGTCCAACAGGATCAGATCGGAATAGCCTACTTGCTTCCAGCCGTTGCCGTAGGGTTTGGGTTTGGTGTGCCAGCGTTTCACATCGTCAGCCGAGATCCAGCGTCCGGCGGGGGTGGCAGTGCAGTGTATAATCAGGTATTGGAATTTCATAGTCATAGAGATAAATGTATGGGTTAAGGAAAGAAAGGATGGGGTTGGTGCCATCCTCGCCAAGGTAACCTGTCCCGATACATTGGGATAGAATGCCTTTCTGTGTTATTTAGGGTCTCTCATGGAGAAGAACCCGACTGTTGAAATAAAGGCCAGCAGTGAAACGAACGACTGCGTGTCTATTCGGTTAACCAGCCAGAGAATGTACCCTGAGAACGTAAATAAACCCAGGGTCGAGGTTTTCCAGTTGTTTAGCACAAACTGGATGTAGTCGTATATCGATTTTGCCATAGGGGTTTAAGGGTTAGGGGTGATGTAATTGCCTGTTTGCCATTCGAATGATTGGGATTATTCCGAACCAATGTAGGGGCGAACCTGCGTGTTCGCCCAGATTGTCGCAGGGAATGTTTGTATTAATCCGACAATGTAGGGGCATCCCCTTGCGGGTGCCCGTGTTCGGCGCAAATACTGTATGGTATAATCCGAAATCATGTCTGATAAACCTAATCATTCATGTATGGAAACCGGGCAGGGGCAAGCCCTGCCCCTACAGGATCGGAATACCACAAACAAGGTTTGCGGGAACCAGGGCGACCGCCAGTCGCCCCTACACGGTTCGGATTAATCCAATCTTGTTTGTGGGAAACCGGGCACACATGGGTGCGCCCCTACCATATCGAATTATCGCAGACGTTTTTTGCCCCATTCCGGGCGGTTCACGGACCTTTGCAGGTATCCATAACCTGAAACACAGGCGCATAGGTAAAGCTTTTCACATGCTTGATCTTCTCTACATCCAACAGTTGCACCGGATGGGCTGCTACCTGTTTGGCTACGATCTGCTCGATGTGAGTATAATCTATCACCTCACAGGTGTAGACCTCATCGGGATTTAATCTATGTTCTGTAAATACTCCTACAGCCAGGCCCAGCACAAAGCATAGGGCTGCCAATAGAATACGTATAGTCATGAGTGTATCCAATGGGTTAGTGAAACGAATAGGTATACTACACTGTGGCCTGAAAGAAAGAAGCAGTAGCCAGGTGGTCTACTGCTTCTAGGTGGCTGCCTCTCTGCTAGTGTGTAGACTAGGCGGGTAGTGTAGCCTTGTGTGTGGTGATAGAAGACATCGAGCCATCAATTACAGACAGGCGTTGTTCGATCTCGTCCAGCTGCGATTCGTAGAGAATGACCGCAGTCGTTCCATACTGCAACTTGCGTTGCTCAGCTGTGAATAGCTTGTACTCTGCCTTCACTTTACGGGTCTCCATCTCGGTCTTGGTAGGTATGCGCCCGACGAACTACATATTGTTAGTGAGGATAATTCGTTTATAGTTTTGTGGAAATAGATCGGTTAGATTTTTATGGTTGGTACAAGAGATATTTTCCAGAGTATACTTCAACCATACAAA
>NZ_JASJOR010000041.1:0-65852 GCF_030068545.1 Xanthocytophaga flava
ACGCGTTACGCACCCGTGCGCCACTGGTATTGCTACCCGTTCGACTTGCATGTATTAGGCCTGCCGCTAGCGTTCATCCTGAGCCAGGATCAAACTCTCCATAGTATATGAAGTTTTGTCCTTTATTACTATTGCTAGTGATAAAGAACAGTGTCTGTCCCGATAACTCTCTTATTAAAGGAATCAAGTTGACGGTTTGTTTTCAATCCTACGATTTTAACAAAACCTTACCTTGCTTTATTTGCTTGCTATCTTTTGCTTCAATCACTCAAAGAACTTCTCTTCCGCTTTTGGAAGATAGACCTATATACTAGGTAATACTTATTTTTTTACTCTTTTTTCTTTGCTTAAAAAAACCTGTATAAAATTTGGTTTTCTTATTTTGGATTCTTACTTTTACTTTACCACTCTTGTTTTTCTCTCTTTCAGAATCGGGATGCAAAGGTAAGTTTCTTTTTCTTTTCTGTCAAGTATTTTGTGAAAATTTATTTTTTTATTTTTTCACTACTTAACTTCTTATCGCCTCTACCTTCTACTTACTTTATTTCTTCTTTTTCTTGTTTCTTTCTTCACTATGTGTGAATCGGGATGCAAAAGTAGAAGTTGTTTTTGACTACTGCAAGAAAAAACTAAAATTTATTTTCTTCTTTTTTTCTTACTCTGTCCGTGATCTTCTCTTGATTTGCGAACAGGGTTACAAAAGTATATGACCCAATCCTATTCTCCAAATAATTATGAAATATTTTTCATCACAAATTAAATGAAAAATACTAATTAGCTGTTTTTGGGCTTCTTATATATAGGAACAGTACTACAAGGTTCACCATACATTATACTTTGTGCGACTGGACGTAGCAATCTGGTAATTTCTACATAGGCATAAGAAGGTATAGGTAGATCTCCACACCCTTTCACAACAACTTTAGCATTGATATAATTTTCAAGTGAGATTTTTGAAAGCGCATCCTGAAATAGAGCTTGCTCCAAATTCTGAAGATCTCCAAAAACAACTTTATTCACATAAGGCTCAAGATATGTAGTAAGCAGCATATAAGCCCAGACTGGAACAATGGCATCTTCAGAACATAACACTGCTACATTTTTTCCAGCATAGTTACTCCAGTCATGCTCCTTAAGAAATTGACGAAAATCTTTTTCTTTTAATATTAACCCCTGAAACAAATTGTCTTTTAAATCATATACTACCCTTTCCCCTAGATGATAATAATCTGCCAGATCTAATGTGAGCAATCCGCTACTAGCAACCCGATTTATAATTTCTGTTTCCGTATCCATAACTAGTCTCTTTGGATTTTTATGATAAAGGCTTAGTACTTACAAACTCTTTTAAATAAAAAGGCTCAAATGTTTCAACATCTTCCATTTGATTTGCTAGGAAATATTTCCAAGCGATCTCTCCTACATATATAGCTGAAGGAATAATAGTATTTATGAAACTAGCATTAGAATGTGTTATCTTATCCTTACACTTTATAGCTCCATCACCAAAAAAGATTATTTTCTTATTAACTAAGAGATCATCAAAAGAGTTCTCATCAATAATCTTTGCTTCAACAGGTGAAATGACCTCTCCTGCCATATTATAGACAGCACAAAACACCTCCATCCTTCGTGCATCTATCATAGGGCAAAACAGATAATCATTTATAGAAAAAAAGCGTTTTACATCTTCTGTCATTACCTCTAGTGTATTAACAGCTAACAAAGGTATCTGCAATGCATAACAAAGTCCTTTAGCAGTAGCCACTCCTATTCGCAATCCTGTATATGAACCAGGGCCTTTCGCCACAGCAACTGCTTCTAAATCTTTCAGAAGATATCCCGAATCTCGTATTATCTGTTCAATTGCAACTGTTAATACCTGTGATGTGGCCTTTTCCACTAAAAACTGAAAAGTTGCAAGTAATTTACCGGATTGGTGCAATGCCACGGAACATGCTTTGACAGAAGTTTCTATACTTAAAATGAGAGCCATATCCAGAAAAACGTAAACGGTTAAACCTACAACATGATAACTTGTCTAGTTAATAGGTAGGTCTAAAAAGCAAAAACCACATCTTTAAAAGATGTGGTTTGCAGGGCTCCCGAAGCTGGGCTCGAACCAGCGACCCTCTGATTAACAGTCAGATGCTCTAACCGACTGAGCTATTCGGGATTAACAGGGCTGCAAAACTAATAATAGGACCTATATTTGTCAAGAGGTAGCCCTATTTTTTTTAATATTTTCTTCTTAGTGTAGTCATAAAAGGCTAATAAACCACTAATAAACAAACACTTACGCATTAAAAAAAATTATATTTTTTTTTTAAGTTTAATACTCGCTCTATTGAAAACTGGATTTGTTTCTTGCTTTTCATTCTTCTTATCGGTAGATTACTTACTACTTCATGTATAGACTTTGTATCACTTTATTCATAAATGCTATAAACTTAACTATTCATTTGTTCTTATGGATATAATTAGAAGATAACTATACACGTTTAATGAAATGCGAGCCTGAGTAGATTAAACTCCACAATTTGTTTTATTATCCATCCTATTTTCTTTTTGCCTGATGAATCTGCGTTTATATGTTATTAGTTTGTTTTTATCCTCTCTATTAGGGGGTGTTGTGGCATTAACTGGTTATAAAATGCTATTTCCTGGAATTGAAAATGAGACAATCGAACAAAAGCAAAACCGCTTTTTTGCATCTCCTGTATCAAATTACAAAACTGACACATCTTTTTCTGTTAAGGTACCTGATGGACTTAACTTTGTATATGCAGCAGAAAAAGTAAAGCCTTCAGTTGTACATATTAAAACCAGATATGAACAAGTAAGTGTCCCTTCACCTGAAACTGTTGACGAAAATGAGGAAGGTTCTGACGACTGGTTCCATGATTTTCATGGTTTTGACGGACCATTCAAAGGGTCTGTTCCTAGAGAATCTGCAGGTTCAGGAGTAATTATTTCACCAGATGGCTACATTGCAACGAACAATCATGTTATTGAAAAAGCCTCTGAAATAGAAGTTATTCTGGAAGATAAACGTAGTTATAGTGGTACTGTAATAGGAACAGATCCAACAACCGATCTTGCATTGATAAAAATTGAAGAAGAGAATCTTCCTTTTGTTAGATATGGAAATACAGACCAATTACATATAGGTGAGTGGGTTCTTGCCATAGGCAATCCTTTTGATTTAACTTCCACTGTTACAGCAGGTATTATCAGTGGAAAAGGACGTAACATAAATATTTTAAAAGATAAAGATAACCTCCAAATTGAGTCCTTTATTCAAACAGACGCTGCTGTGAATCCTGGTAATAGTGGAGGAGCATTGGTTAACCTTAAAGGAGAATTAATGGGAATTAATACTGCTATAGCATCGAATACGGGTATTTCACAAGGATATTCTTTTGCTGTTCCGGTTTCACTTACAAAAAAAGTGATGGATGATTTGCTTCGCTACGGATCTGTGCAAAGGGCATTGTTAGGTGTACATATTCAGGATGTTGATGCAAAAAAAGCAAAAGAGAATGGATTAAAACAAGTTAGAGGTGTTTTGGTTGAAGATATAAATGAACAAAGCGCTGCACAAGCAGCAGGAATCCGATCAGGAGATGTTATCTTTAAAATAGATAGTCATATCATTAATTCTATGACAGAGTTACAAAGTATTGTAGGTACTTACCATCCAGGTGATAAAATAGCGGTTTGGTTTGAACGCGAAGGAGAGGAACAGAAAACATGGGTTACTTTGCGCAATAGTAATGGAAATACGTTATTACCTAAACCTAAATTTGCAAAAACAATTAACATCTTTGGTGCGGATATGGCTCCTGCCAGTCCACTTGAAAAAAAGGCATTAGGGATTGGAAATGGAGTAAAGATTGTACGAATAGCAGAAGGTCGTATAAAAGATGCTGGTATGAGAGTAGGCTTTATTATTACTGAAATGGATAGTCATCCGGTTACATCAGCAGAAGAAGTTTTCAAAATTATCAATAACAGCCAGCGCGCCATTGTTGTAGAAGGCGTATTTCCAAATGGAACTAAAGGTTACCATGCAATAGCACCCTAATATCTCATCCTTACATTTAGTATACTCTAAGTGTAAGGATGCACTTTCTTTAAGAGATGATTCATTTCTGCGCATAGTTCACGGCAGATCATTTTTTAGCAATGACATTTTGGTTCATTGAATGGCTGAGAATTTGCGTTTTGTTCACTGCAGTTTTTGTTTTTGACCTGAACTCCAATCATTTTTTTGTTTGTGCATTATTCACCGC
The DNA here is from genome assembly GCF_030068545.1 of Xanthocytophaga flava. Taxonomy (NCBI): domain Bacteria; kingdom Pseudomonadati; phylum Bacteroidota; class Cytophagia; order Cytophagales; family Rhodocytophagaceae; genus Xanthocytophaga; species Xanthocytophaga flava. The sequence continues at coordinate 4,296 of NZ_JASJOR010000041.1, forward strand.
AATTTTTTTGAGTGGTATTCAACTCAAGCATCCAACTGCAGTTAATTCTGTCCATATTATTTGGGTAGGCAAGTATTAGCTATAATCTGAAATGAATCATGTATTTTTGACAACCTAAAACTTAATTTGTTCTTATTCTACTTTCAAGCTTATTTATCTTATGCAGGATTTTTTGAAACAATTAAATATAGATTCTTATAACCCAGCATATAGTACTGGTTTAAATTGGGGTTCCACCCTATCTGACCGACAAAAGGAGATATCTTCTCCTGTTGATAATAAACTCATTGCATCAGTACAATGGGCCACAACAGAAGAATATAATCATGTGGTTCAAACAGCAGAAGCAGCATTTATACAATGGAGACAGATACCCGCCCCCAAAAGAGGAGAAATAGTACGACAGATTGGAGAGGAACTTCGTAAACATAAAATAGCTCTTGGTCGTCTGGTTAGTTATGAAATGGGCAAAATTTACCAGGAAGGTTTAGGGGAAGTTCAGGAAATGATAGATATATGCGATTTTGCTGTTGGTCTATCCAGACAATTGTATGGATTAACTATGCATTCGGAAAGGCCGCTTCATCGTATGTATGAGCAGTATCATCCATTAGGAATCGTTGGAATTATTTCTGCCTTCAATTTTCCTGTTGCTGTCTGGTCATGGAATGCTATGTTAGCTGCAGTGTGTGGAAATGTTTGTATCTGGAAACCATCTGAAAAAACACCGCTGACTGCGATTGCTTGTCAACACATTATAAGTAATGTACTCAAAAATAATAATGTACCTGAAGGTGTTTTTAATTTAGTATTAGGAGACGCAAGTATTGGACATAGTCTTGCATCAGATAAACGAGTTCCTCTCATTTCAGCCACAGGTTCTACTCGTATGGGACGCAAAGTGGGTGAAACTGTGGCTAATCGTTTGGGTAAATCATTACTGGAGCTTGGAGGAAACAATGCAATTATTATTACTCCCAACGCAGATCTGGAAATGGCAATACGAGCTGTAGCTTTTGGTGCGGTAGGAACCTGTGGTCAGCGTTGTACATCTACACGACGATTAATTTTGCATGAATCCATCTATCAAACAGTTGTAGATCGATTGGTAAGTATTTATGCTAAATTACCTATTGGCAATCCACTAGAGGATGGAGTTCTTGTAGGACCACTTATTGATAAACAAGCTGTTAAAAATTTTACTCAAGCACTTGATGAAGTAAAGAAATCAGGTGGTAAAATCCTGGCTGGAGGAGAAGTTTTATCAGGAGAAAAATACAACACAGGAACTTATGTAACACCTGCATTGGTCGAAGCACAGAATGATTATCCAATAGTTCAGCAGGAAACGTTTGGGCCTATTTTATACCTTATTCAATATAAAGGTAACCTTGAAAATGCCATTGCAATCCATAATGATGTACAACAAGGCTTATCTTCTGCTATTTTTTCACTTGATTTGAGAGAAGTTGAAACATTTCTTTCGTATGCAGGCTCAGATTGTGGTATTGCAAATGCTAATATCGGAACGTCTGGTGCTGAAATAGGTGGTGCATTTGGTGGAGAAAAAGAAACTGGAGGAGGAAGAGAATCTGGCTCTGATGCATGGAGAACATATATGCGCCGTCAGACAAACACTATTAACTATAGTAAAGAATTACCTCTTGCTCAAGGCATTACATTTGATATATAGTATTTTTCACAAAGAATTAGTAAAGGGTTTTAAGAATATTATTTTCTGGCGGTTAATAAAATTCTCATTGTTATTAATTATTCTATTTATCTATCTGTTCTATAAGTGAAAGAATAAATGTAGATATATAATCTCTTTTTTGTAATTTCCTTGCAATTAATGTTTAAAAAACCATATTTTTGAAAAAAACGCACTTAATAATTGTCTGACTATCAACAATATAAAGATTATTTGCATTTTTAAATATTTTTGTCACCTTGTAATGATTTGGCAAAAATTAAACTTTGGAATTGTTACTGAATATTATACCTTGTAGCCGATTTTAAACCAAGACGCATTAAAATAGTTTATATTATGGCAGAAAATACTCAGAGGTTCAACACCATTATGTTGATTGACGACAATGAGATTGATAACCTCATAAACCAGAAGATTATTGAATCGGCAGGTATTGCCAAGCATATTTTTACCCATACTGGCGGGAAAAGTGCGATTGAGTTTTTGAAAAATATGGAAAAAATTGCTGCCGTAACTAACAACGTAACCTTACCTGAGTTAATTTTTCTGGATATAGATATGCCTCTGATGGATGGTTTTCAATTTTTGGATGAATTTGAGAAATTATCAAAAGAGACAAAAGAATATTGCAAAATCGTTATGCTCACTTCTTCTATAAACCCACAGGATATGAGCAAATCTAAAAAATACGATTATGTAAAGAAATATGTAAATAAACCTCTCACTCAGGATAGTCTGAAAAAATTAGGAATCTAAAGACAGTATCCTGCCAGATACAAAACCTACCTGTATTCAATACGAGTACAGGTTTTTTTATTTCTTCCTGTAAAGTTTTACAAAAAGCTGGCTCAAATTTCCGAAAAAACCTGTTCTTATTTTTGTGACAAATAGAATCTCTTACCTCTATTTTGAGGTTTTTGTACTTTCCTATATTTTTGACAAAAAGCAACCAAGTTCCCTTTCTATCTCAAACCTTATTTTCGGTAATTTCTAAAGCTACACGTCAATATTAAAACAGTAGCTTCAGTTATAAAATTTACCATAAAATACAAATACATGCAGATACCTTTTCTCCTCTATCTTCGCAAACAGAAGATAGGATTCCTTATTTTTATATTATTTGTTGTTGCATTTTGCGTTCTTAATGCCTTTGATGGTTATGATTTTAATGTATATTTATACACAGCTCGTAGGCTGAGAAACTTTGAAAATATTTATCAACCACCTTTCCTCAAAGGATTACAATATTATTATAGCGTCTTTTTCGCCTTGGTGTTGATCCCTTTCTCATATTTTCCTCCTATTATTCCTAAAATAATATGGGCTTTGTTATTGGCATTTTGGCTTTATAGGGTCTGGCAATTATCAATGGCTTATTTTACTATTTCCATTCTTTCGGAAAAGGCTAAGAAATACTGGACAATTTTAGCATTCTTTTTAATTGTACGCTTTATAATGTACAATTTCCCAATGCTTCAGCTAACAATATTCCTATTGTGGGCAACCCTTGAAGGTTTGCGACTATTTCGAGAGGATAAGTTTATAAAAGGAGGTATTCTACTAGGGCTAGCAATCAACATTAAACTTTTACCTGCTTTATTCTTACCTTATCTGCTTTATAGAAAAGAACTCAGAGGCTTCTTCATAACTATTCTAACATTCATAGTCTTGCTTTACCTTCCTGGTTTATTTTTAGGGATAAAATTTAATCAATATTTGTTGAGTGAATGGTGGCAGATTATAAATCCTTCCAATAGCGAGCATACCATAGAAACTGACCTCAGTGCTCACAGCTTAACAAGCCTTATACCTGTCTATCTTACCAATGCGCCAGGCCAACTACCTATTAAGCGTAACTTTCTTGATTTGAGCTATAATAACACATTACTTGTATTAAACATTAGCAGGATATTTTTTGTCCTATTAACCCTTGTGTTTCTTCGAACACTTCCATTTAAAAAGAATGTGTCTGTTTTAAAAGACTACTGGGAATATACATACTTATTTATCTGTACTCCACTATTATTTCCTCACCAACAAAAATATGCATATATCTATTTATTTCCTGCTATTATCTATCTTCTCTATTATTTTATAGTACATTTTCAATTTCAAAAGAGTAAAGAAATCTATTTCCCATTGGGAATATTCATTTTAGCTTCTTTGTTCTTTACTCCTATAATTGGTAGTGATATAATTGGGCGATATTTTTATGATGTCTTACAGCACTTCCGTATTCTTACTATAGCCACAATCCTGCTTATACCCGTATTATTAATGTGCCCTCCTTCAAAGGTCGAACTTTTAACTAAAAACCAGTAATGCCGTTTTCCCATTAAAAATAAATTCCTATAAAAACAAACACCTCTAATTTCAACATTAGAGGTGTTTGTTTTTATAGGAATAGTTGTTACCTTCTAAGAAGAGAGTCTTGCAACAAAGCTTTCATCCATTTTAATTAATGTAATTACAGTAAATCCTTTTACATTGATTTTTTGTAATTTATCAATTAATCCACGAATCTTAGCAGCTTTTCCGTTTTTGCTATCATACAAGGAAGTTTTCATTATCTTGGTGAAGATAAGCATATGTTCACACTCATCTTTACCCATAATCCGAATCTGGCGCTGGATACTGTTAAGAAGCTGACTAAATAATTCATAGTCATTAAGTAAGCAATATTGTAATGCCAACAATAATTTTACTTCCAAATGAGCAATCGGATATTTCTTCAGACTCATCTCATTTAACAAATTATTTACCCAACGCGCTGCCTCATCATATTTTTTTGAATAATAACAACATACAGCTCTATATACAACATATCCTGTATATTTTGGCAAATCATAAGCATCTGCTTCATAATCCTGGAACAAACCTTCGTTCTCTTCATACATAGTCTGCTCTGTATCCAGGCGGATATGCCGTTGTACTTTTGTAAAAAGGAATTGTGCAGGATATGTATATAAACTGTAGTTGGTTAATAAAGTACTGGCAGCATCATTTACTTCATCAAAATATTTTTCAGCTTTCTTATATACTTTATAGTGTGTATAGTATTCCAGTTTTAAAAACTCAAATACCAGTTTCAGGTGATAGTATACAGTATCCAGATTGTATTGCTGGAATATTTTTTCAACATTATTCAGCACATCTTCAATTGGCTCCTGATCATCATCCAGATTTTCTGTGTTTTCTACAAACAAACGATGGAAAATGCTCATGCAATTCTGATACACATACAAACGGTGTGATTGATACAATTTACACACGTTTTCCATTTCTTTGTTCAGATAGGTCAACTCCAGTTTCTCAGTCTCTGTACCAGAAAGAGTATAGTTACCATACTTTTTGAAATACTCTGATAATAAATCTTCAGCCTTATCAATGGCCAACATATAGGCCACGTGACGGTTGTAACTTTGAGAGTAGTTGTAGAAGTCTGGCGAATTGATGTGCAGTTTTTTAAGACTTTTATAAATAATTGTTAATTCGTTGGAAAGATCATAATCCAACAGCTCTTTTTCTAGCTTTTTTAATGTTGCTACGGCAATAGCCCTCTTTTTTGTAAAAAGGATTTCAGTAATATTGGCAACTTTCTTCAACAAGTCTGTACGTGGACTCTCCATTTGTTGAAGAAGGTATTCTTCAATTTTTTGATTCAGGCGCGAACGCAACGTATAATACGCATTTGTATTTACGTCTAGTTGTTCCATGATCTTACTATCAGACAATTGCTTCTCACGCATAAACTTTAGAAGGTATGCTGACTTTTCAGCATTACTTGTCATCAGTTGGTTATAGATGGCATCGTAATCTTCCGGAGACAATTGCTTGATAATATTTTTGAGCTTTGCCATAGTAATTAAATTAGTAAAAACGTATGTTGTTAGGAGTATTGTTTATCAGGTTCGGACACAAAAGTCTTTAATAAAACTATATAAGTAAAAAAGTATTTCCGTCCTGAGAAACTATTAAATGAGCCAATTTATTTTCTTTTTAATGTAAAACGTATTCCATTAGTCTATACAAATACCTTGTTTTACAATAAGTTATACTATTGTGTTCCAAGTATACTAATTTTTTTTTATTATTTATTCTCTCTACATTTTTTATCAAACCAGTCTATGTCCTCCTTCTATATGTCCATATTTCCTACACATTCCAGGCTTTTTTCGTTTTGTTTCTGAAAGTTAATAAGTTCAATGGTGTTTGTGCAATTTCTACCTATCAGGTTACTTGTAAGAATATTTTTTTTCTTTCTAATCTATCAGGCATTTTAGGTATCTTTTTACAAAAAGTTATCATTTCAATACATCTCATTTTTATAAATATTGGCAAAAATGAGTTACCACAAAAAAAGTACTATTCACAGCACAAACATAACAAAACTAAGCCAGAACTTTGTCTAGTTCATTTATGTTCTTGTGGAAAATAAATAGATTCTTTCAAAGATCTATCATACCACTTGTAAAAACTACGCATTGATTTTAATAAAAACTCACAAACGGAGCTGTTTTAGGATTTAAATCTCATAGACATATAGTATAAAAACAGCCAATAATAACTAATTGAGGGGTGTTTTCCAGAAGCTTTTTAAGCACCATTCCCCTTTCTTTTATAAATTTGTAATTTCAATCTACTATTTACGACATTGAAGAGTAAAGATTTTCTTCAGTTATATCGCGAAGATAGTCTGGTTCAGACCATTGAAAGATTATTCGCATATAACATTCAGAATCCAGCGCATTTGCAATGCAAAGGGATTGTGGGTAGCCTTGATGCAGTATTGGCAGTAGCTTTATACCTCAGAAATCCACAAACTCATCTATTTATCTTACACGAGAAAGAAGAAGCTGCTTATTTTCTAAATGACCTTCAAAATTTATTGCCAGATAAAGAAATTTTGTTTTTTCCTACCTCGTATAGAAAACCCTATCAATTCATAGAAACAGATAATGCTAATATACTTCGTCGGGCAGAAGTACTGAGTCAGCTTAGTTTAGGAGGGAATGAACTTATTGTTACATATCCTGAAGCATTGACAGAAAAAGTTATTAGTCAGAAATCATTGGTACAAAATACTTTTGTAGCTCGGGTAGGTGAGAAACTGGATACCAATTTTATTGCAGAATTTTTGCTTAGCTATGATTTTGATAAAACTGATTTTGTTTATGAAGCAGGACAGTTTTCCATTAGGGGTGGTATCGTAGATGTTTTCTCTTTTGCAAATGATTTACCGTATCGAATTGAGCTATTTGGAGACGAGATAGAAAGTATTCGTACATTTAATCCTGATACCCAATTATCTGTTGCAACCGTATCACAAGTATCCATTGTCCCTAATATACAAAGTAAAGTAACTGTTGAATCCAGAGAAACTTTTCTCAGCTTCCTTCCAAAAGATGTCGGAATTTGGGCAAAAGATATAGAGCTTACTCTTGAGGTAATTGAGAAATACTTTGAGAAAGCAACAGAAGCTTATGAGGCAGCCAAAGAACCTCGGCTTATTTCGAAACCTGAAGAGCTGTTTGACACGCGACGCAATTTCCTCAACCAGTTAAAGGAAAAGCGTGTTATTGAGTTTGGTAAAAAAGCTTATTTCAAGAACGCCGAAAAAATAGAATACTCTGCATCTGCACAACCCTCATTCAATAAAGATTTTAATTTGCTGGCAACAAACCTTCAGGACAATCTCACCCATGGATATATTAATACCATTGCCGCAGATTCAATCAGACAGCATGAACGATTGAATACTATTTTTCAGGAAATCAATCCTTATATTAATTATCAATCTCTGAACCTTGCCTTTCGGGAAGGATTTGTAGATCATAATACAAAAATTGCTTGTTATACAGATCATCAGATTTTTGATCGTTTTCACCGCTACAAGGCTAAGGAACGGTTCTCCAAATCAAAGGCAATGACCTTACGCGAATTGCGGACCTTGCAGCCAGGTGATTATGTTACTCATATTGATTATGGTATTGGAAGATTTGCAGGATTGGAAAAGATTGAGGTAAACGGTAGCCAGCAGGAAGCGATTCGGCTTGTATTCCGGGATGATGATCTTCTATATGTAAGTATTTACTCACTTCATAAAATAGCAAAGTATACAGGAAAGGATGGCAATCCACCACAGATGAGCAAACTCGGCTCACCAGAATGGGAAAATAAGAAATCAAGGATCAAAAAGCAGGTTAAGGATATTGCCAAAGAACTTATCAGTCTATACGCCAAACGAAAAGCAGCACCAGGATTTGCCTACTCCAGAGATAGCTTTTTACAAGCAGAACTTGAATCTTCCTTCTTGTACGAAGATACACCGGATCAGGCCAAAGCTACAGCAGATGTGAAGAAAGATATGGAACAAGCTCATCCTATGGATAGGCTTGTCTGTGGTGATGTTGGTTTTGGTAAAACAGAAGTAGCGATACGGGCAGCATTTAAAGCAGCTACAGATGGTAAGCAAGTTGCAGTACTAGTACCGACTACTGTACTTGCTATGCAGCATTACAAAACATTTAAAGAACGACTTGAAAAGTTTCCAGTTCGGGTAGAATATGTCAATCGATTTAAAACTACTCAACAAATTAAGGAAACGCTACAAAAGGTAGCAGATGGCAGCATAGATATTCTTATAGGGACGCATCGTCTTGTAGGAAGTGATGTCAAGTTCAAAAATCTGGGACTTCTGATTATTGATGAGGAGCAGAAATTTGGTGTCAAAACCAAAGATAAATTAAAAGAAATGCGAGTGAATGTAGATGTGCTTACATTAACAGCTACTCCGATACCTCGTACTCTTCATTTCTCTTTGATGGGAGCACGTGATCTTTCCATTATTGCTACCCCACCGCCAAATCGACAGCCAGTAACTACTGAAGTACAAACATTCAGTGAAGAAATGATTCGGGATGCCATCAGTGAAGAACTGCGTCGTGGAGGTCAGGTATTTTTTGTCCATAACCGTATTAATGATATTGTTGAACTTGGCGATACTATATTACGATTAGTTCCTGATGCTAAAATCGGCGTGGCTCATGGACAGATGGAAGGGAGCAAACTTGAAAAAACTATGTTGAAGTTTATCGATGGAGAATATGATGTATTGCTTTCTACCAATATTATAGAATCAGGTCTGGACATTCCAAATGCAAATACAATCATTATCAACAGAGCCCATCAGTTTGGATTAGCAGATTTACACCAGATGAGAGGACGTGTAGGCCGCAGCAATCGCAAGGCTTATTGTTATTTGTTAACCCCTCCTCCTACTTCACTAAGTTCTGATTCCAGAAAAAGACTACATACTCTTGAAGAGTTTTCAGATCTGGGAGATGGATTTAAAATCTCTATGCGAGATTTGGATATTCGTGGGGCGGGAAATTTGCTGGGAGCAGAACAAAGTGGATTCATTTCAGATCTGGGTTTTGAAACATATCATAAAATATTGGATGATGCTATTCAAGAACTAAAGGAGGACGAATTTAAAGAACTTTTTGCAGATGAACTCAATGTAAAAGAATTAATCACAGATTGTGTGATAGAGTCTGATCTTTCTATTATCATTCCTGAGACCTATGTCCCCAGTATTTCTGAAAGGCTGAATCTTTATTCGCAACTAGATAATATAAAAGAAGAAGTAGAGTTAGAGAAATTTACAACCGAAATAATTGACAGATTTGGGCAAATGCCAGAAGAAGTAAAAGATCTAATTGAAATGGTTCGTCTCCGTTGGATAGCAGAAAGGCTGGGCTTTGAGAAACTAACATTAAAAAATGGAAGTATGAAGGGTTATTTTGTTCCGGCAGATAACGAAAAATACTTTAAGTCGGATGTATTTGGTAATATTTTACTGTATATTCAGCAAAATCCTAAGAAATGCAGGCTTAAAGAAGCAAAGGACAAACTTATACTGATATTTGACGAAATTAAATCTATAAGTCAAGCAAGAGATATCTTATCACTGATAGATGAGAAGGTAAAAATGGCTGTATAGCTTGGATGATAGTTAGTCCTTAGATATATGCTTCCAGAACAATTCTCAGACAGATAGCTATTGTGGGAGTTCTTAGTATTTTACAGTACTATTGGAAGTAAATCAGACAATATTATACCTACTCTATTCGTTTCAATGGGTGTTAAATAAGATGTCCGACGGATTGCGCTGCAATTTTTGTAACAAAATATTAAAATTACGCGTCCTAAGGAGACGAAATTAACCACTGATTCCGTTAATCTATGTAACAAAATTGTATTTTTGTACGGAATGTGGATTGGTGAATGAATCTAAATAAATAGTAGCAACCAGTTGATTTTTGGAAGGTTAGAAGAAGATTCCTATCCGCATCTATCCTTTTTTGATGGATGGTATTGGTTCCTAAAAATAGAAGCCAGGTATCAGTAAAAAATTATTTTACGGAATTTTAATTTTTATTACATACATCGATTTTCTTTCGGTAATCAATTTATTATTCCACGAAAACCGTGCATTTTCGTAGCAGAATTAAAAGTGTATTTAATAGTTGTTGTATTAGTTGGATTCTCTTACAATTAAAGTTTACCTGTACATCAGAAATCCAGTGAAAAACAACTCTGAAAATAAGTGTTTAATATAATTCATTATTTAACAAAAAACAGGTTATGAATAAGCTCTGGCGTTCAACTACACATGTTATGTTAGCAGGTTCGATGCTGCTGGCATTAGCATCGTGTAAGAAAGACAAGTATCCTACGGCAGCGAACCCTGGCCAGGAAAGTACGGCGACTGGCCTTGCATACAATGAAGATGATGGTTTTCAGGTTCCGGACTTCAAAGGACAGCCTCAAGGTCCAAACCTTGTATTCATCGAAGGTGGACGCTTTGTAATGGGTTCTGCCGAAGAAGATTTAACAAACTCACATGATAATATTGAAAGAACTGTCAGTGTGCAATCCTTCTGGATGGACGAGACAGAAATCGCCAATATTCACTGGTTGGAATACTTATACTATATCCAAAAAGACTCTTCTGAAGAATTTTACCAATCTGCATTACCAGATACAACAGTATGGACCAGCGAACTAGCATTCAACGATTCATATCGTGATCACTACCTTCGCTATCCAGGTTTCCGTTACTATCCTATTGTAGGTGTTTCATGGAAACAAGCAGTAGATTATTCTACATGGCGTACCAATGTTGTAAACAAAAAACTAGCTGAAGATGCAGGTATCGAGCCACCTTCTGATGGTGGAGGACGTATCCCACTTGAATCAGGTGTGGTTCTTCCTAACTATCGTCTGCCATCTGAAGCAGAATGGGAATATGCAGCATATGCGTTGATTGGCGTTCAGTATCTTGATGAAAACCAAACCAACAAACGTATTTATCCTTGGGATGGACACGCACTGCGTAACCCTTACGGAAAGCAAATGGGTAGATTCCTTGCAAACTTCAAACGTGGTCGTGGTGACTATGCGGGTATAGCAGGTAAATTGAATGATGCGGCATTGATCACCAGCCAGGTATATGAGAACCCACCAAACGATTTCGGTTTGTATAACATGGCAGGAAACGTAAACGAATGGGTATATGACGTTTATCGTTCAAACTCTTACCAGGATTTTGATGATCTAAACCCTCTTCGTCGTAGTGGTTATCTGGATAAAGCAGAGAATTATGACAAGAAAAATAACAACTCTCTGATCGATGATCAGGTACGGGTTTACAAAGGAGGTTCTTGGAAAGATGTTGCTTATTGGTTATCTCCAGGTACTCGTCGTTATTTGGAAGAAGATTCAGCAACAGCAACAATCGGCTTCCGTTGTGCAATGATTAATGCAGGTTCTAACCGTTAATAAAAAGAAATAATGCAAAAAGCCTCCGCTCTCGTGGAGGCTTTTTTATTTTGGTGGATTCCAATTCTTACAGTTAAAGAAAATTAGTATGTTCTCTTTCTTATTTAAAAAGAAGACCAAGGTTAGCTATACAAGATATCCGGACAAAACCTGGGAAAAGAAGATTCATAAATATGCAACTCTCTGTGAACTGGTAAAGCAAGAAATATCCTCCTATCCTATTGTTGTAACTTTCTTCTCTAAAACAATACAGGAGGTAAAAAATGCTTTAGAGAATGCAGGACTTGAGTTTAAACACCTGGAGAGCATTCATGGAAATCTACCTAATGATAAGTCAATCTTATTGATTTCGGTTGAACTTCTTATGCAGACAAATACTATAAAGGCATTTAGTAGTATTCCTAAGAATATCTCATTCCATTTTGCTGAACACTATCCTAAATCGAGTGTGGAAGAAAACTACCTGTCTCAATTAAACCAATTGCCAGGAAAACCAACTGTGCATTTCTATAATGCCCTAGAAGAACCATTCTTCTTGCATTTTGGAGGAGAAAGAATAATAGATCTACTTACAAGGCTGGGAGTTAAAGAACAAGGATTTATCTCTCATAAAATGATAGACAATTCTATCCAGAATGGACAAAAGAAAATAGACAAAAAAGTTCAGACAGAGATAAAAGCAACCTCCGCAGAAGATTGGTTTAGTAAGAATATTTATCCATTTTAGCTATACTAATACTATTTTTTTTGAACTGGATTATACAAAATTCTTGTACTTGTGGTGAATTCCGATCAAAAAAAGTTTTGCAGTAAGTTATGCGCAAACAAAACTTTTGCAGTGAAGTATGCGCAAGAAAAAAAACGGTCGGAACTCCAGTCAAAATAAAAAGTGATCGGAGTTCAAGTCAAAACTCAACTTGCCGTGAATAAAATGCAAACCATCCGCCTATACGCAGGACGGCCTTGCCTTCTCTAAAAAATAGTTTGCTGTGAACTATGCGCAGAAACAAAAGACACTGTGAATAAAATGCACTCCCTTACCTAATCAGTGAATAACCTCGCAGTCTGTAGCTAAACACATCCTATCAACAACCGAATATGAGTAAACAGAAAAATGATCAGAAAGAGTAAAATCTTCAATATAAGATTTTACTGTGCAGACGCCAAACAAGCAATACTTACTTCTTTGCATTTTGCTTTCTGTAATGCCATAATACAGGATTCCAGAGTAGATCCAGTAGTAACAATATCATCAACCAATAAGATGCGCTTATCTCTCACAGATTCATAATCTGCTACTTCGAATATATCTTTAGTATTATCATACCGCTCCATTCTACTTAACCGTGTCTGGCTAGGATTGTGAATATTTCGTTTTAAAGCAATTGGGTATGCCGCAACACCTAATTGCAACGATAAACCAGCCACAATAGGGTCACATTGATTATATCCTCTCTTTTTTAACTTTGATGCATGCAACGGTACAGGTATTATACTATCAAATTCCGTATGATATTCTCTTTTTCTTAATTCACTTCCATACCACTTACCCAACAATATACCTGCATCTTTTTTTCCATTGTATTTCAAATGATGTAAGACATTCTGTACCTTCCCTCCTTTTGTAAACTTTAAAAACGCCCAGGCATATTTAATATTTACCTTTCCTGCAAACCGTTGCATCAATGCATTATTTGGATCATTGTGGTAATTAGTTACAGGTAAATGATATCGGCAGTATAAACAAATCTGTTTCTCATTCTTTAATAGGCTACCATTACACATAAGACAGTATTCAGGAAAGATCAACTCCAGGAAGTCATCGAACAAACTCATAGGTATTATATGTTACAATGTATTAGCCAACAAATTCTCATTAAAATAGCAGTACATTGTGTACATTCGCAACCCAAATTCTAAGAAGAATATTACAACGTATACATAGATAACTTTACTTATTCATTTTATTCCAAACATATATGGCAGATCCACTTGTAGAAGAGTTCAATGCATACAGAAGCCGGATGAACGAACAAATATCTGGTGCAAAAAATCTGATTATTAACAGATTGTTTAATCTGGACACAAACTGTTATGAACCAGGCACTGTAGATGTAGTAACAAAAGAAATGATTGGATTAGCATGCTCCATGGTATTACGATGCGACGATTGTGTAAAATACCATCTGGGAAAATGCCACGAGCTGGGAGTTACAGACCAACAGATATTTGAAGTGTTTTCTATTGCCAATCTAATTGGTGGTACTATTGTCATACCACATCTTCGCAGAGCAGTAGAATACTGGCAGGCATTAAATAAAAATTGAGCTTTGATATATGGAAGATACACTTGAAGTACAATGGGATCAGCTCCTGACAAAACTGGAACAATCGATAGGTAAACGACCCGCTGATTTAAATGGGGTATTATTCTTAATTGGCGTTCAGGAACTGGGCAAAGGAGTATTGCATTTTACCAAAGAGCAGAAGCAAGACCTAATGCATATAGGTATATGTAAGGTACTAAGTCAAGTTGGTTATTATGAGTTTGATTATAGAGATACAGACGGATGGCCACATTGGAAGCTTGTACAAAAGCTTCCTTTCTCTGATCTGCTTTCTCAGGAAAAAATGCTTAAAGAGTATGTGATTAATTATTTTCAAAATGAAGTGGGTATATAATTAACTTGTTTAATTACCTTTTTTATTCTTTTTGCTAGATGGGTGCTAAAGCCCATCTTTTTTGTAAATAGTATAAGGACAATTAATAACCAAGATTCGAGATAAGTAGTTAGTGAAGTTCTCTTATTTTATCTATAGGCGGTTTTGAAACAAGGTATTGTAGCATCAATGCCTTGTTTCAAGCCAAAAAGAAAACATGTACTTACTTCCCGTATTATGAAGATCATATCTTTTAATATCAATGGATTACGATCAGGCTTGCAGAAGGGCTTCCTGGAATGGTTAAAGAACGAACAACCTGATATTATTTGTTTACAGGAAGTAAAGTTTGATACACCTGAACACCTCAATCCTTTATTTGAAGGATTAGGCTATACTTATACTCATTGGTATCCGGCACAAAAAAAAGGATATAGTGGAGTAGCTATTCTAGCTAAACAACCAGCTCTTCAGATTATTCAAGGAAGTGGAATAGAGGAATATGATAGAGAAGGACGTATACTCCGCTTTGATACAAACGCCTTCTCGCTAATTAATGTTTATGTACCCTCAGGAACATCCGGAGAGATCCGCCAATCCTTTAAGATGGAATGGCTAGATCACTTCAAACAATATATTCTATCTATACAGCATGAGCAAAATAAACCGCTTATTCTTTGTGGAGATTTCAACATTGCTCACCAGGAAATTGACATACATAATCCTAAAGCCAATCAAAAATCCACAGGCTTCTTACCTGAAGAACGTCAATGGGTCAGCAAGTTTCTTGAGGCTGGTTTTGTAGATACCTATCGATATAAGAATCCTCAGAAGCAACAGTATTCATGGTGGACTTACAGAGCTAATGCCCGAGCCAAAAACCTCGGATGGCGCATTGATTATTTCTTTGCCAGTAAAGATATCACAACAAAAATTCAGGAGGCAGAATTATTAACAGACATTTGTTTTTCAGATCATTGCCCTATTATAATCAAATTAGAGGTTTAATTCCTCAAAACCTTTGAACCTTTCTTAGGTTTATTAATTTTGCTATCTCAGCAAAATTGAATCCTTTTATGATCAAAAACTTTTCTGTTTATATTTTAATTCTTCTTACTATTGTGGGATGCAGACAAACCAGAGATGAACTTATCTTAGTGCCAGCTGCAAAAGGAAATAGTTACTATGGGGGTATCCTTCGTCTTAGTAAAACAGAATATATCCACACACTTTATCCTCCTTCCATTACAGATCCTGTTTCCGCTCAGGTAGCCGCTATGATTTATGAGGGTTTGTTTAAAACAGATCCAAAAACACTAGAAGTGATACCATCACTGGCAGAATCATATGAAGTAAATAGTGATAGTACTATTTATACTTTTCAGATCAAAAAAGGTGTTCTATTTCATGATGATCCTTGCTTTCCTAATGGCAAAGGAAGAGAACTAAAAGCAGGAGACATTGTTTATAGCCTCATTCAACTATGCATAAAATCTCCTGACAATCAAGGATTTGTACTATTTAAAAATAGATTAAAAGGCATTAATGAGTATTTTGCAACTTCTGATAAAAACAAAAAGCTTATCGTTCCGGAAGCTATCAAACAAATTGATGACTATCATTTTCAATTAATTCTGGAAAAGCCAAATCCAGATATCTTATTTCAACTTACCAGGCCCCAGGCTTTTATATATCCTATTGAAGCAATCAACAAATATGGTACTGTAAGACCCAAAGCAGTAGGAACAGGACCATTCATGCTTACAGAGGTTGAGCGAGAAATCTCTATTAATTTATCCCGCAATCCACACTATCACAGACATGATGTTCCAGGTAATCAACTTCCTTTTTTAAGTCAGATAAATATTCAGTTTATTCCTGATAAACGTTCAGAGCTGGCAGAATTTAAAGGTGGTAATATTCAAATGATGTATCATTTGCCACCAGAACAGTTCATTGAAATAATGAAAATTGAATCAATGGAAAATAAACCCGAAGGATGGGAACATTCAATCCTTGTTAGAAAACCTGAAATTGTTACTCATTATTTAGCTTTTAATTGTGCAGATAAATTCTTTAAGAGTTCATCTCTTCGTAAAGCCTTTGCATATAGTATAGATAAAACAACCATTTTAAGTACCACCCTTAATGGAGAAGGCCTAGAAGTAGCAGAACATGGACTTATTTCACCAGCTTATCCCTCCTATCCAGCTAAGAATGTTCGTGGAATATCAGAACGGCAGGACTCGGCACGTACTCTTTTAGAGGTAGCTCCTATTCCATCAGAAAAACCAACTCTGATCTTCTACCCTGATGGTTCCCGAAATACGCTTGTAGCCATTGCGATTGTGGATCAGATTAAGAATACATTAGGTATAGAAGTAAATTTACAACCAATGCCATTAGCAAAGCTCCAAGAAGCCTTAACAGAGGGAAAGTTTACCATAGTTCTGCTATCCAAAACACCAGATTATGCAAAACCTATAAGTTATCTGGAAAATTTTTATAGCAGAAATAGTATTAGCTATAAAGGTAAAACATACCCTAATGTGTTTCAATATCATAATAAAGTATTTGATGAATGGTATGAAAAAGCCCTAGCTGCAAAACAAGCTACAGAAGCGAATGCAGCAGTGCTCCAAGCAGAACAACAGTTGATAAATGACGCAGTAGTTATACCGCTATGGTACGATGAGAAATATATGTTAGTTAAAGACAATTTAAAGAACATACCAACTCATCCATTGAATATGGACGATTTTTCCGAAGTATATTTTACTCCTGAAACACAACAAAAAGAGAAATCTAAAAAGTAAGCTCTCTTATTCTTTTTTCACAAGAGAAATAAAAGCATTACAGTTTGTATGCTTTTATTTCTCTTGTTTTTTTTGCCCAAAAAAACTACCTTTTCTCTTTGTTCGTTATTTTAGTAGATACGACTAAAATTGAAAGTATTTATAGTTAAAACTAAATGTATCTACGCTGAAAAATCTTCCTAATCCTATATTATACAAGAAGCTATGAATATCCTTTTGCAAAAGCTGACAGCTTACAAGAAAAAATATTATCGTAATCTTTTGATCAGAGGATTACTACTTGGAGGATCACTCATACTGACGACTTATCTGATTGTAAATACGGCAGAATTCTTCGGCCGTTTTAATCCGATAATGAGAGCAGGATTACTATTTACATTTTTAGGAATAACAGGATACGTATTATATCAATATATCATTGATCCTGTTTTAAAACTAAACAACATAAGTAAGCCAATATCCAACGAAGAAGCAGCCCGTCAAATTGGTAAATACTTTACCAATATCGATGATAAGCTCCTCAATACTATTCAACTTCAAAGTTTAAGCACATCTCAAAATCAATTATTGCTGGCAAGTATTGATCAGCGGACTCAACAACTTAGCCTTATCCCATTCACAGATGCAGTGGATATAAGCCAGAATCGTAGATATTTACGCTATATAGTCCCTCCTGCCCTCATTATATTACTGATCCTTGCACGTTTTCCTAAGTTCTTTACAGATAGTTCTCAAAGAATAGTCAACTTCCGGAAAGTGTACTTACCAGAAGCCCCATTCTCATTTGAACTGAAGAACAAAAACCTGGATGTTTTCAAAAATGAAGATCTTACTGTTACACTTCATCTGGAGGGAAATTCATTACCAGAAACTGTTTATCTATATACAAATGGACGTAAACAAAAGATGACAGCTATTGATGCCAGAAATTTTTCGTTTACATTCAATAAAATACAGAAGGGTTTTGATTTTCATTTTGAGGCTGCAGATTTTCAATCGAATGGTTATGAAGTTCATTTAATCCCTCGTCCAAGCCTTGAGATATTTTCAGCTAAACTAAAATACCCTGCCTATCTGAAACGTACAGATGAAATATTAAATAATGTAGGAAATTTGTTAGTACCAGAAGGTACTCAGATACAATGGGAATTCAAATCGGCAGATACAGATAGCTTGCTTGTTACATTTGGCAACGCATCTAATCCAACGGTTGCCGAGCAACCATCAAAAGAGACATTCTTATTCTCTACAAAAGCAACCAAATCAGAAAATTATCAGGTTAAACTTAAAAATCGTTTTGGTTTCAATAAAGAAGATATTAATTACTTTCTGGATGTAATACCAGATCAGTACCCTAAGATTACACTAGAGAGCTTTAAAGATACTACCCTATTCAATTATCTTGTATTTGGAGGAAATATTGCGGATGATTATGGATTCTCCAAACTTGCTATTGTCTATAGTGTTATTCCTGCAGATGAAGAAAACAAATCACAACACACAGGAACGATCCCATTAAATCTTCAGGCCAATCAAACTATTCAGAACTATTATCACCAATGGTCTTTAGAAAAGCTACAATTAGCTCCAGGAGACAAAATACAATACTATGTACAAGTATGGGATAATGATGGTGTAAATGGTCCTAAAGCAGCAAAATCGCAGGTATTTACCTTTGCTATTCCAAATGATAAACAACTGGAAGATAATCAGGAGCAACTCTCTAAACAAACCAGTTCAAAAATCAGTAGTGCATTAACAAAAGCATCCCGCTTAAAGAAAGAGATAAATACATTAGAGGATAGGTTAAAGACGAAGAAACAACTGGATTTTCAGGATAAGAAACAAATTGAAGAAGTACTAAAGAAAAGACAAGAATTAAATGCGGAATTGGAGAAACTTCAGGAGCAGATGAAAAGTCTGAACCAACAACAAAACCGCTTCTCCGAAACAAATCCGCAACTAATGGAAAAAATGGATCAGTTACAGAAGCTAATGGATAACCTCTTAGATGAAGAGACCAAAAAGCTTTATGAAGAATTAGAAAAGCTACTGGAAACAAATAAAAATAATTTCAACCTGCTTGATAAACTGAGCCAGAAGGAAAATACATTGGAGAAAGAAATAGAGAGAGCACTGGAGATGTTTAAACAATTACAGTTTGAACAAAAGATCGATAAGCAGATAAACGATTTAAAAGAATTAGCTAAGGAACAACAGAAACTGGCAGAGAAGACAGAAGATACAAAAAACAATAATGCTAATGAGTCTCAACAAAAAGAGCAAAAAGAACTAGAGAATAAACAACAAGACCTCAACGAGAAATTTGAAGAACAAAAGCAAAATCTTGAAGAGTTAAAAGAAATGGATAAAGAGCTTGAGCAACCTACGGGTCTTGAACAAATGGATCAGGATGGCCAAAAAGAGAAAGATATATCAGAAAAGCAAAAACAAAGTTTAGATCAACTCCAGAATAACCAAAATAAGAAAGCCTCCCAAAACCAGAAAGATGCAGCACAAAAAATGGAGCAAATGGCAAAAGAAATGGAACAAATGCAAGGAGGTATGGAGATGGAGCAGAATCAGGAAAACCTGGATGATTTAAGAGACATTTTGGAGAATCTGATCACATTGTCATTTGACCAGGAAAAACTCATGAAAGACTTCCGCAATGTAAATCTTTCAGATCCAAGATTTCCTAAACTGGCTCAGGAACAATTAAAGTTAAAGGATGATGCTAAAATTATAGAAGACAGCCTGTATTCACTTGCAAAACGGGTGTTCCAGCTAGAATCTTTTGTAACACGTGAAGTTACGGATATGAAACAACACATGGATGAAAGTACAAGAGGTATAAAAGAAAGACGTTTAAGCCTCGCTACTGGCCAACAACAACTTGCCATGACATCCATGAATAATCTGGCATTGATGCTAAACGATGCGTTGAAACAAATGCAGGAACAGATGAAAAATGCCAAAGCAGGAAAAGGCAAACCCAAGCCTAACAAAAAACCTCAGCCTGGCATGAGTGAATTGCAGCAACAATTAAATAAGCAAATACAAGATCTTAAACAAGGAGGAAAGTCAGGCAGACAACTCTCTGAAGAATTAGCAAAGATGGCAGCACAACAAGAGATGATCCGAAAAGCATTGCAGCAAATGGAGAAGAGCCGAAATGAAAAAGGAGAAAAACCAGGAGGCATGGAAGATCTCTTAAAGAAAATGGAAGAAACTGAGAAAGACTTGGTTAATAAAAATCTATCACAAGACATGCTCAAAAGAAATCAGGATATCGTAACCCGTTTATTGGAAGCAGAAAAATCGCAACGGGAAAGAGATGAAGATGAGCAACGAAAAGCAGAGCAAGCCAAAGATGCGAAACCTTCCGTTCCCCCTGCTTTTGAACAATACATTAAGAATAAAGAAAAACAAATTGAGTTACTAAAAACCATCCCCCCTGCCCTGTCACCTTATTATAGAAAAGAAGTTGATGAATACTTCAAAAAACTTGGTAATTCAACAAAATAAAATAAAAGCTCTCATTCAAATGAGAGCTTTTATTTTATGCCAGTATTATAGCTTGCTAATAATGGTTACACTTCCTTATTAAAAAGTATATACCTTATTATAGGTATAGTAACTCATAGAGCTTCTCGTATGCTAAATAATCTATAAGATTAAAATCTATCCATCTATTACAACTTTTCGCCCAGAATTTACGTACGTATATATAAAAAATGGCCTAACACATTTGGAGATGAAAGCTCAGCCTCATAAATTTGATACTGTATCAGGACTATCTTCTTTCATGGAATCTATTACTATTCAGATACCTTCGATGGTAGAAAACATTCGTATCATTGAAAGTTTTATTGACAATGCCAAGGAAATCTATAAACTCGATGACGATATCTATGGAAACATTCTCATTGCTGTTACCGAAACTGTCAATAATGCTATAAAGCATGGCAACAATGAAGACCCTACAAAGAATGTATCCTTGCAGATGCATCTGGAAGAAAATTCCGTTCGTTTTATTGTAGAAGATCAAGGGCCAGGGTTTGACCATAATCACCTTCCTGATCCAACTGCACCTGAGAGCCTTGAGAAGATCGGAGGTAGAGGAATATTTTTGATGCGTCATTTATCTGATGAAGTCCATTTCAGGAACGAAGGCAGAGAGGTTGAGCTTATTTTTTATTTCAATTGAGATAATAAATTTCTTTCTATTAAAGCCTCTTTTTAGAGGCTTTTTTCTTTCGCATCCTTTTAAGGGGCTCCCTCTTTTCTACGTATATTTGCCTTGGAATTAATAATTCATTATGGCATCGATTTCTTACTTCACTGAAGACACAACATTTCTGATCACTCAAAAAAGATCTCTAACTGCTTGGATAAAACAAGTTATCCTAGATGAAGGCTATCAACTTGAACTCTTAAACTTTATATTTTGTTCGGACAATTACTTACTATCTATCAATAAGCAATATCTGGATCACGATTACTTTACTGACATCATTACTTTCGAGCAGTCAGAAGATCCCTCAACAATTGAAGGAGATATATTTATAAGTATTGACAGAGTTAAAGAAAATGCAGATACGTTTAACACCGAATTTTCACAAGAGTTATATCGGGTAATGATTCATGGCGTCCTTCATCTTTGTGGATATATGGATCACACCCCAGAGGAGAAAGAACAAATGAGAGATAAAGAATCTTACTACTTACGTATTCTTTCAATAAAACATTCCACGTGAAACATTAGATTTATTTCACAAGATTAAACATTAATGTTTCACGTGGAATGTTTCCACAAGACAGAGTAAATTAAAAAAAGAAGATAAATATAAAAGACTATTAAAACGACATTAAAACAAATATATGTTTCCAAAATATGATATAATAGTAGTTGGAGCAGGGCACGCAGGGTGTGAAGCAGCAGCAGCAGCAGCAAACATGGGTTCAAAAGTATTGCTCGTAACGATGAACATGCATACAATTGCACAAATGTCTTGTAATCCAGCAATGGGTGGAGTAGCAAAAGGGCAGATAGTAAGAGAAGTGGACGCATTGGGAGGAATGTCGGGAATAATCACAGACAAAAGCATGATACAGTTCAGAATGCTTAACCGATCCAAAGGAGCTGCAATGTGGAGCCCAAGAGCACAGAGTGATAGAATGCGGTTTGCTGAAGAATGGCGTCTGGCATTAGAACAAATACCTAATGTAGATTTTTGGCAAGAAATGGTAAGCGGTCTGCTGATAAAAAATGGAGTAGTATGTGGAGTAAGAACATCAATGGGATTAGAAATAGAGTCCAAAGCAGTAGTATTGACAAATGGAACATTTCTGAATGGAAAGATACATATTGGAGAGAAAAACTTTGGAGGTGGACGAACAGCTGAAAAAGCAGCAACAGGCATAACAGAACAATTAATAGAATTAGGCTTTGAGGCAGGTAGAATGAAAACGGGAACACCACCCCGAGTAGATGGAAGAAGCCTGAACTATCAAGTAATGGAAGAGCAGCCAGGAGACGAAAATCCAAGTAAATTCTCCTATACGAATACACAACCACTGGCAAAACAACGTAGCTGCTGGATGACATATACCAATGAAGAGGTGCATGAGATACTTAGAACTGGATTTGACAAGTCACCAATGTTTGCAGGAAGAATCAAAGGATTGGGACCTCGCTACTGTCCATCTGTGGAAGACAAAATAAACAGATTTGCAGATAAAGATCGTCATCAGATTTTTGTAGAACCTGAAGGATGGAATACGGTAGAGGTATATGTGAATGGCTTTTCCACATCTCTTCCTGAAGAGGTACAATACAAGGCACTATTAAAAATTCCAGGATTCGAAAATGTGCGGATGTTTCGTCCGGGGTATGCAATAGAGTATGACTACTTTCCTCCTACTCAGCTGGAGTTATCAATGGAAACCAAACTCATCAAGAATCTTTTCTTTGCAGGTCAGATAAATGGAACAACTGGATATGAAGAGGCAGCCTGCCAGGGATTAATGGCAGGTATCAATGCGCATAATAAAATACATGATAGAGCACCCTTCATACTAAAGAGATCAGAAGCATACATAGGCGTACTAATTGATGATCTCGTTAATAAAGGTACGGATGAGCCTTATAGAATGTTTACCTCACGGGCAGAATATAGAATACTACTGAGACAAGATAATGCAGATCTCCGCTTAACAGAAGCAGGCTTTAATCTTGGGCTGGCATCTGAAGAACGGTTGGAGAGAATGAAACACAAAAGATCAGAAGCAGCCAGACTGCTAAATGATTTGAAGTTGAAAAAGTTTGCACCAGAAGAAATAAACGGGGAACTAGAGAATATTGGAACAGCCACTATTCGGGAAAAAAGCTCTTTATATAATCTATTAAAACGACCAGAGATCACGATTGATAGATTAAAATCGCTGGACAAAGATCTTGCAATCTATATTGACCAGTATGATATAGAGATGCTAGAACAAGCAGAAATTGCAGTCAAATATGAAAGCTATATTGACAAGGAACAGAAAGTAGCAGATAAGTTATCAGAGTTAGAGAACTATAAAATAAATGAAAACTTTGACTACGATCGTGTGCAGGCAATATCAAAAGAAGGCAGAGAGAAACTAAAAAAGATACGACCAATGACACTTGGCCAAGCCTCACGAATTAGTGGAGTATCTCCTTCAGATGTATCTATATTGATGGTTTATTTGGGAAGATGAAGTAGAGTACAAAACAGGCGGGATATGTATCTCGCCTGTTTTGTATGTTAGAACTCCTTTCCACAAACAAATAATAATAAGATTTACGATCACTAAATATGCTTATTATAGATAGGCATTAAACAGAAAATAGAGTTGGTTGAGTCAAAACAGGTAAATTCTATCTGGTAAAATATAGAACATGTTGGTATCGATATAAGCATAAAACAAAAAAATCGATTTTTGAAATCGGCTTAAAGTATCTATTAAATTCTCAAGAAAGACCGAACCCATCATATGGCTTACCCAAAATCTATCCAATAATACCTCTACCAACTGTGCCAAAAATAGAAGATAGACTACCCGGGAATTCGACATAAGTCTATCATCCTTTATTCAGCTACTCCCCCACCCCACTCCACTATATTCAACGTTATACACTTTCCTGTCTCCTACGTTTTTAATTCTGAGAGCTTTAAGAAAATGCATTAAGCCACTTATTAAAATAGAAAGGCAAAGGTCTGGCGTTTGCAGAAGTGTATGTCCAATGCCTCCCTATATACTTGTTAGGAGATAAATCTTTTCTGTACTATAAATCCAAGCCAACGCTCCTAAAAAGGACACTCATCATTATCATACTTTTAAACAACTCCCTTTCACTCTCCTCTTCTTTCGCATACTTTTTCTCTATATCCTCCAGAAAGAACTCCTATCTTTTGTTCTCTAGAAGGATCACAATTCCACTCTCTTTCAGTCTTCCTAATAGGAACTTGATACCCATGCCTTCAGGTGGTAAACTAATGCGGGACATACGTGACAAGGCCGATAGCTGCTTCGAGTGGAGAAAATCTTTTCAAAAAGCAGCATCGCTCTGTCAAAAGTTTTTTCAGAAGGATAGTAAAGGATCGACCAATGTCCTTTTAAGGAATAAAGGGAGGAAGTGTATACAGGAGGAAAAAAAGAATACAGGCTTCTATCTTTAGAAAGATATAATTTTAAATAAAGAATTCCCTGTGGATCTTCGTTAAATTACAGTGTTAAACAGGTGCCTTTTGCAGAATATCCATGTGGGTATCTACAAAGAAATACTCACCATCAACATATCCCACTTCCCCAAAAAGGAGAATGAAATAAGTCCTATGTTCCGGAACAATTACATAAAGTTTCCTAGTTTATAGAAGAGCAAGTAATAGAATGTTCAGCAAGTGCGCCATCATATATCCAAGGATGTACAATCCTACAGTAGATGTTATCAATTTAGGTACGGTACAGAAAATCATTTTATATCCTTTTTCCGGAAAAATGGCAAAAGGATTCGTATTCCATTTGTATAAAATCCCATATCAAATACACATTCTTATTTTTTAAGCCTTCTATTTACTAACTTTGGAGCCATAAATGTAAGAATCTCAATACTATCTCCATGCCTGAAAATTTGAAAAGTTGCCCCGTATGCAACACATTAGTATTTAAACACTTTTTAGTTTGCAAAGATTATACAGTTAGTAAACAAGAGTTTCAAATTGTACGCTGTGAGAGTTGTGGCTTTAAGTTCACAAATCCCCGTCCAGCAGCTCATGAAATTGGTGCATTCTATCAGTCAGAAGACTATATATCACACAGCAATACAAATAAAGGATTAATTAATAAGGCCTATCAGATAGTCAGAAATTATACACTCAAGAATAAATTAAAGCTCATAAATAGTCTCCATACTAAAGGCACATTATTAGATATTGGATGTGGTACGGGTGCTTTTTTGCAAACATGTAGTTCAGCAGGATGGCAAGTGAAAGGAACAGAACCAGACAGTAATGCAAGGGCATTTGCGGGTTCAAATAATCAGTTAACGATTGAACCAGATTTCTTAACAGCTTATCCGGATGAACAATTTGATATCATTACGATGTGGCATGTATTGGAACACGTACATTTACTAAGCGAGACACTGGATAAACTACGAAGGAATCTTTCTTCAGATGGCAAACTCGTTATAGCTGTTCCCAATTCTGAGTCTTATGATGCTAAGTATTATAATCAGTATTGGGCAGCATACGATGTTCCAAGACATTTATATCATTTCGCACCAAAAACGCTTACACAATTAATAGAGAAGTTTGGCTTTAAAATTGCGGAAGTAAAGCCAATGTATTTTGATGCTTTTTATATTTCAATGTTGAGTACTAAGTACAGAGATGGAAAAATAAACTATGCGGAAGCGGTATCGAGGGGGTTAAAATCAAATTCCTGGGCAAAGAAGAACAACGACAACTATTCCAGCTTGATTTATATATTCAAAATAGTATAGAAAGAGTTATCTGGATACCAAAGACCTCATTACAGAAATATCCAATAAAGTAAGTATAGCAACTAATTACCTGAAAGTATTTTCCCGATTCAAGAAAGATGAAAGTGTCAATGCAACCACAAGTGAATACAAACCTATATACAACTTTAGAAGTTCAACCTTCAGCAAGTATATCAGATACAAAAGCACAACCGTTTTCTATCATCTTTACTTGTTTAACTTTGATTTTTATTCCGTTTCTTTTTACTCAATGTGCGCTGCAGGGAGCACCTAGCGGTGGCCCCAAAGATACTCTTGCACCAAAATTGGTGAAGATTATTCCAGAGGACAAGAGCCGTGACTATAGAGGAAAGGTAGTAATCTTTACTTTTGATGAATATATCCAGGTAGAAAATCTTCAACAGGAACTAATTGTAACACCTAATGTAGGAACAGAGTATGAATACAAAGCCAATAAAAATGGTCTTATTCTGACATTTAATAAGCCTTTTGATAAACCCAATACTACTTACACTATTAATTTACGAAACGCAATTAAAGACATTACCGAAAAAAATATTGCTAAGGATGCAAAAGTCGTATTCAGTACTGGACCAGGATTAGATACATTATCGATAGAAGGAATCATAAAGGATCTGGAAACAGGGCAACCAGTAGAAAATGCAGTCGTTTCATTATATAGGACAGACGATACATTGGACATTGTCAAAGATAAACCTTACTATTTTACAAAAACAGATAAGAAAGGGTATTATCAACTGGAGAATATACATGAAGACAACTACAAAATGTATGCGTTAAATGAAAAAGACAATAATCAACGTTACAACCAGGAGAAAGAGAAAATAGGTTTTCTTCCAAAGACATTACAAATAGCCGACAGTAGTAAAGTAAACTTAGACATTAAAGTAAGTGTAGTAGATGAAAATCCTCCTAAAATAAGCAGTAAGTCTACTCAAAGTGACCTTTACAGAATAGAAATGAATGAAGGGTTAATCAATGCAGAAATCCGCATGGACGATTCCACTAAAAAACTAGCTTATATAATAGATCCTAAAGTACCTAAAACAATCTATCTGTACAATACAATACAATCGTACGATAGTCTTTCAATACAGGTAATAGCACAAGACTCTGCACAAAACATTGCCCAGATACCTGTAAAGATCAAGTTTGATCAATTAGATGAAAAACAGCTAAAGCGCAAGACTAAATTTCCTTTTGAAGTAGGAACACAACCTGGCAACAGCGAGCCTGTCTTAAAGGATTTTCAATACATCGTCTCCTTTTCTAAGCCTGTTACGAGATATGATCTTTCTAAAATACGGTTACTTGCTGATACCCTCACTCCTATTCCGCTTGATATCCCGAAAGATTTCCAATGGAATAACTCGTATACCCGATTAACTCTGAATAAGAAAATTGAAGTAAAAACTGGTGTACGGTTTGAGGCACCCAAAGAAACTTTCTTTAGCGTCGAAAATGATACTGCAAAAGCAATCAAAACAGATCATAGTATAAAAGATCCTGAAAGATATGGCACGATGAGTGGAACAGTAAATACAAAGGAAAAATACTTTATAGTTCAGCTTGTAGATAATAGTGGTAAAGTAGTAGCAGAATCAAGAAACCAACGTAATTACATGTTTCGTTACCTTTCTGCTGGAGATTATAATCTAAGAGTAGTAATTGATCAGAATAACAATGGAAAATGGGACCCGGCCAGTTTCAAAGATCGTAGAATAGCAGAGGATATAATTTTCAAACCTGAAAAAATCAAACTCAAAGAAAACTGGGAATTGACAGATCAAAATATCTCCATGCCATAGTCTTCAATAGACAAAAGAATTATAAGAACAAGAAAGGATTGAGTTGACTCAATCCTTTCTTGTTTCTCTCCCGAAAGGCCAAAAATATCCTAACTAACTTGGCACAAATGTATATATAAAACTTTAGTAAACGATTCATAATAAATTGCTGGACAAAGCCAAGTATCTTGTAAGTTATTAATGCCTCCTCTTCCTTCTCGCAAAATATTCTCCCTTTAGCATTATTCATTGATCTTCCTATCTGAAAAAGATACCAAACCCTTTTTATACTCCTTTTCCATTACAGTTCTCTCCTTTTGCATACCTTTTTTCTATGTCCTCCTGAAAGGACCTTCCTGTTACGCCATGCTTGCCACTCATGGCGTGAGCGGGACAAGTATGGCAAGACCTATAACCTTTGTACTTGGAGATAGTTTTCTCTCAAGAATAAGCATAGCTCTATTTATCAAAAGTGTCTTACAGAAGGACAGCAAGAGAGAATATCCTTTCAGGAAGAAAGTGATGAAGTATTCTTTCAGAAAAACAGGAGAAAAAGCCTATAAGGACAGAGGAACTCAGAAAGAAAGAGAATAATTTTTTTAAGGAAGAAAAAACAACTAAGTGAAAATAATCGAGTTAATAGTGTTAAGTACGCACTGCGTTAAGGGTAAAGCCTTGTTTAGGTAAGATTACAAATCTGAATAACATATCAGAATACAACCTCTTTATACTCAAGTCACGGCTGTTGCTCTCTATTTAAGTCTGAACAAACATTTGAATGTCTTCCTATTTGAACGACTACCTCGATCATCAAAATTGAAAAAGTTATGGAAGAGAATTAGACTTAATACTTTCCTTTAATTCATGTCAAAAGCTTTGTTGCCCATATCCCACTGATAGCAGGACATACTTTTATGGAGACAATACTTGGATGCTTGCAGTAAATTCCGATCATGTTCTCTGCTTGCTGTGAGTTATGTACACACCAGAAAATAACTGGAGTTCCAGTTGATTTTATTTTTAACCGGAACACCAGTCAAAGTTAAATGTAACCTGAGTTCAGGCCAAAAAAGTTATTGCCGTGAGTTATGCGCATGAGGTCTCTTGCCGTGAATTCACAGCAAAACAAAAAGTAATGGAAGTTATGCACAAACACAAATTGGCCTTGAATTCTGATCAAAAACTTCTCACATAGTAGTGTAATCGAGTCATCCTCATCCAGGAGCCTTGCCGTGAATTATACGCAAACAAAAAAAATTGAAACCCTATGCAAGATTCAATCAAGCAGGAAGATAGCTTGTCTTTATATAGTTTCCTGTTGTACAGAAATACCTCTTGCCCAAGTCTGGCATGTTTTTAGTGAATATGCACAATCAAGAAATCAGCTTCAAAGTATTCAGGTTGAACACCTAAACAGTATATAAACAAAGTTATCCCCCACTCCGCAATCAACTTATAAAAACAGCTTAAAGTTCTTATAACCATCATCAAAGGGTAATATCCATTGCCAAGACTGTATACGAATTTCATAGTATTAGCCTTTTCCTCAAAATCAAATGAGTGGAGAAATCACCAGAATATAGTATAGCATTAAGGAAAACTAATCACGGCTAACTCCTGTCTTGTATAGGTCCTACCCTTACTCAAAACACATTTTTTACGCTGCATAAATACAGACTCAAACAAAAAAACAATGGTATAAAACCGTGAAAATAACCTATATTTTTCTTTGAAAATCAGCAACTTATGAGTATTATTGAAGTACAATTTTGTATTTATTCAATAAAAAAACGCTACTTATGAAGTATAAAAGGTATTGTGACAGATGATTTTTTTAGTAAAAAAGACATTATCAAACCAATAGAATCAACTAGCAGAACCATACAAACCAGGTACATTGACACTCCTCATAAACAATTTAAAATACATCTCAATCAGAGACTAAATATTGAATCTACAAGAAGTCGACAAGGGTAGTTTACTATCAATTTACCTCATAAATCAAGATGACATGTGAGGTATGGTAGCGTTGACGAGAATATAACTTATAGACCTTTAAAGATATATTGATATAACGAATAGGAAACCGTGTATTTTCCCACAGGCTCGTTATTGACTCAATCGGGCAAAGTCTCGATGAGCAGGAAAATACAACTTTTCTCTTTATAAAAAGAAGATGTATGTGAGAACAATGTATACAAAAGGTGAAAAGGAATGAAAATGTATGTTGCCACCTCTCCTATTGTCAGCTATAGGATAATTAGGGCTTACTCTAAAATTTACGGATTGAATGTTTTTAAAATTATATAATACTACTTCTGTAAAATAATAAACTGATGATGAGAACCTTTGTTGAATTAGAAACCAGTTAGAAAACTCTTCTATCAAGTTGATAGAAATAGGCATTCTTCACAAGATATGTATTAAGTAATTTCTCTCTTAATTGTAAATAAGAGAGTATCTAATCTGGATCACTTCAGATTTCAAAGGCCCAAGTTGTAAACCGATAGATATTTTTAGTTATAGAAAAGCCTTCCATAAGGAAAATATGGTGGCTCTGAACAAGCATACTAAGGAAAAAATCAAAGCATATATCAATCAATATAAAGAAGAATAGAGCTTATCAAATGATAGTATTAAAAAAGAAAAATAAGGTAATCAAAACATATACAGACTTTACATTCGAGTGTTCACAAGTAGAAGTACAATTCATAAAACCAAAGCTTTTCGCTAAGAGATTGTCAAACTTATTATTAAAGAAGTGAAAAGAGCAAGTTTTAGAGCAAACCAAGACTATTTTGCCGGCGCAGGCTGAGCAGCCTGATGAAGGTGCAGCCTATGTATTTTAGTTCATAAAGAACTTTATTATTATCTGCCTTTGCAGCCTTTGTAAAATAATTTTAGACAACCTCTAAGAGGAGGTCTAATTTATTTTGAAGAAACCAAATGAGTAGATGTTATAAAAGGCCAGGATTATTTCGAGAAATACGAACAAAGTTATAGTCTTTAAAAGAAGTGAAAATGTGAGACAGAAGATAAGTCTGTAACTCTACAAAATTATGTAGAGATCTTCTTAGGAAGATATATAAAACCAGGATTGTATCGGGTGTAGTAGACTCATGAAGTTGATACTCATTTAAGCGTTGAACCAAATTATGAGAGACAGAAAAGATCAGAATAAATCCGGTGATCCTTTTATTCTGACATGATAAGAAAGCAAGTTCAAAACAACTGCGGTCTTATTGTTTCCAATCTGATATCATCGACTCTCTAAGTCATGTACTCTTAAACAAATGATGCTGAATCGGAATTCAGTTAAGAGTTGTGATAGGAGATGTGCTCTCTAAAACTCCAGATGGAATCAGCTAGATGAACAAGATATATAAAGAAGCAAAATGAAATTGTGCAGAAAATGAAAAGATAGAAAAATCATTTGGCTCAAAAACTTTTGCCAATACGGTTAGAGGAGCAGAGACTTTCAGTCTCCTCCTAGTAAATCATAATGATAGAACCCGGATTGTGAAAATCGATAAGACAACACTTATCAAAAACTAATTGGTCATTTTAGTAAAAGTTCGCATAACAAACACTTTATAATACACGAACAAAACTGACATATTGACAGCTTTCAGATAGATCTACGGATCTTATAACCAAAGAATATTTTCTTTTCTTAAAAACAGGAAAGAACGGCTATTCTATTGAGTAAAGGCAACTTTTCACAGATTTTACTTTCAAAATTCCACTTCGACTTTCATTGTATAAACTCCTCTCCAAAAACACAAAATCAAAAGGTCAAGAAGGGATGTTCTGATTTAAGGTCTATTTTTTCTTAGCAAAAAAATAAAACAATGTGGATAACTCTGTGGATTAGTGGAAAACTCGAGTGGATAAAGACCCATTTAGTGTTTATCTAGCGTTTATCCAAAGCGGATAACCCAACCCTCATTATTCTATCCTGACCAAAAAGTGGATAAACCTATACTTATCCACAATGTACCCCTACACTTATCCACACATGTGAACAACTTCTTATGCACAAGTAAAAAAATCAGGAAAATGTGTATAACTTATGAAAAATACTGAGAATCTTGTGGAAAAGTGTGGATAAATATGTGGATAACGACCTACTTATCCACAAACTATTGACACTTGCAAACTTATTCTATCCGGTTTTCCACTTTTCCACTTATCCACGGACTAATGGTAGTATTAGATTTTATTTAAAAAAAGAATTAATATTATATATAAGAAAGAAAGGACTTGAACGGTTATATGAAAAGACACACACACACATTTCGCAAAATGAAAAAACAAGTACTGCTGACACTGACATTCGGGATACTGTCAGTGTTGATGTGCTGGGGCCAGCAACAGGAAATTAAACTCGCAGATGAATATCTTCAACAAAATGAACCTGAGAAGGCAAGGGAGATTTATCGAAAGTTGATAAAAGAAGAACGGGTGGTGCCAGTAGTACAAAGGAAATATGTTCAGACATTACAAAAGTTGCAAGCTTGGGATGAAGCAGAGAAATTTTTAAAGAAACAGGCTAAGTCTAGTACGGAGCAACCCGTTTATAAAGCAGAACTGGCCGTGATCCAGGATTTGCAAGGAAAAAAAGAGGATGCACAGAAAAGTGTGAACCGGTTGATAGACGATATTAAAAAGAACCCTCAGCAGATTCATCAGATCGCTCAATACCTGCTCGAGAACCAGCATCCCGACTGGACTGAGAAAATGTATCTAGAGGCCCGTAAAAGCAGCGGGAGCCCTAGTGAATATGCCTTCCAGCTAGCACATCTTTATAAAAGCAGCGGAGAGACAGAAAAGATGCTTGATGAGTATGTAAGTATTGCTGCAGAAGCACATGATAATTTGGTTGTGGTTCAGAATGCTATGCAGGATGATCTGGAAAAACCTGAGGATTTTGAAAAGCTTGAGAAAGTATTACTTGCAAAACTTCAGAAAGAACCCAATCAGATCGTCTATAATGATTTGCTTATTTGGTTCTACATGCAACAAAAAGATTTTCATCGGGCTTTTTTACAGGCAAGGGCAATTGATCGCAGGATGAAAATGGAAGGACAACGATTGATGGAAATAGGACAAATAAGTTTGCAAAATAAGGACTACAAAGCTGCAAGTGAAATTTTTGAATATCTGGTGAAAGAATATCCACAAAGTAATAACTATCCTATGGCAAGACGATATCTTGTAAATGCCAAAGAAGAACTAGTGAAAAATGCATATCCTGTGGATAAAGGTGCAATACGTTCATTGATTGGAGATTATAAAATTTTACTGAGCGAACTTGGACGGAGCCCTAAAACGGTTGAGGCAATGAGAAGTACTGCTTTACTGTATGGATTCTATTTAAATGAAAAAGACACGGCAATAACTCTTCTCCAGGATGCTATTAAAATTGCTCGAACGGATCAGCGATTTATCGATAAATGTAAGTTAGACTTAGGGGATATTTATTTACTTAAAAGTGAACCTTGGGAAGCAACTCTCATTTATTCACAAGTAGAGAAAGATGAAAAAGATAGTCCTTTGGGTTACGATGCCAAATTGCGGAATGCCCGTTTGAATTATTTCAAAGGTGATTTTCAACTAGCTCAAGAACATCTTGATATCTTGAAACTGGCAACATCACGAGAGATTGCTAATGATGCTATGTCATTGAGTATCCTCATACAAGATAATACGGGATTAGATAGTACAGGTGAGGCAATGCGTGAATATGCTAATGTCGAACTGTTATTATTTCAAAATAGAGATGAAGAAGCGTTGGAAAAGCTTAATCATATGATGACAACCTATGCAGGACATAGTCTGGCTGATGAAATTCTCTGGCAACAGGCTCAGATATATATGAAAAGAGGTAACAGTGAAGTGGCAGTCGAAAAACTGCAGAAAATTGTGACAGAGTATGGATATGATATTTTAAGTGATGATGCAGAGTTTTTAATAGCGAAGCTGAAAGAGGAAAAGCTTGGAAAGAAAGAAGAAGCTATGGAGATGTATAAGAACTTTTTAATTAAATATCCAGGTAGTATTTATGTAGTCGAAGCAAGGAAAAGATATCGTAATCTTAGAGGTGATACTCAATAAATGAATCAACTATCTACTACCCTATCGCAAGCTAAACAGCTTGCGATTTTTTTGTCTTTTAATTAATAATTGCGTACACAATTGTACGATTTTTGTCAAGGAATTATGTTAAAATAGTTATATAAAAAGATGAAATATAAATTTTGCTGAAAAAGGTTTTTATAATTTAATTGCTGTAAATTGGATTAGGCCACGTGATCAATAGTGATAAGTAACGTTTGCCAAGAAAGACGATAGTTCTGATTGTAGAGATAATTATATTATAATTCGGATAAAATACAATTGAAGATCTTAAGTATTTTGTTAACGATTAGCTTATTAAATGATTATAGGATGAATTGTAACTATATATTTATAAAGGTAAATCTACTTAGTATACTATTAATAATTGTATTTATAGGAATAGGATTTCCGCAATCTGAATTGAGTTTTAAAAGATATACAGTCAAAGAAGGACTTTCACACAATTATATACGAGAAATACTTCAGGATCAAGATGGTTTTATATGGATCGCAACAGAAGATGGACTAAACAAATTTAATGGCTACACATTTCATCCATATAGGCAAAGTACAGGTAATAGTGTAGTTCCTATCAATCATGCTATAATGGCTTTGTCAGAGGATATAAATGGAGATATTTGGATAGGTACCTGGGGTGGCGGGGTCTATATATATAATAAACGATTAGACAATTTTATACAATTGGCACATGAAAATACAAACCATACTATTAGTTCCAATTTTATTTATGACTTATATAATGACTCAAGAGGAATAATGTGGATAGGTACAGGTGATAAAGGATTAGATAAAGTAGATATTACAAACTTTAAAGTAACAAATTACTCTTATAATCCCAATGATAAACAAAGCATTAGTCATAATAGAGCTATATCAATTGCTGAAGATCAAGAAGGTAACTTATGGGTAGGTACATTAGGTGGCGGATTAAATTGTTTGAATATTAAAACAGGAAAATTTAAAAAATTTAATCATAGCGAAAAAGACAGTCGCTCATTAAGTGATAATAATGCCTATTGTGTATACAATGATCACAAGAATAGACTTTGGGTTGGTACATGGGATAAGGGCCTTAATTTACTGGATAAAACTACAGGTAAATTCACCCACTTTCAGTATAAAGAAGGCAATAATGCTAGTATTTGCAATGACCAGGTTTGGACTATAACTGAAACAAAAGATAAAGTACTTTGTGTAGGAACAGATAATGGCTTGTCATTATATAATGAAAAAGATAGTCGTTTCTATAACTATCAAAATGATCCTTTTGATATAAGAAGCCTTTCTTCAAATAGTATAAAAAGTTTGTACACCGATCGAGAAGGGAGATTATGGATAGGTACCTATAATAGTGGCTTAAATATGTATGATAAATATTTAGTTCAAATGGGGCACTATTACAAGAAAATAGCAGCGAATACAATTACACATAATGATATTAGTTCTTTTCTGGAGGATGATGAAGGTAATATTCTGATTGGGAGTGATGGTGGTGGATTAACAATATTTGACAGGGAGATGAATAATGCAATGCATTATCAATATAAAGTGAAGAAGAAGAATGGAATAGGAGGAAATAAACTTAAGACGATACTGCAAGATAAAAAAGGGAGAATATGGATAGGTTTCTGGGGTAGTGGATTAGATTATTTTGATAAAAAACGAAAAGAGTTTACCCATTTCAGGAAAGCCATACAACAAGATGGGAAACATCTCAATAGTGATAATATCACATGTATGGCAGAAGACAAGGATGGAATACTATGGCTGGGTACGTTTGGAGGAGGAATTAACACATTTGATTCAGAAAGCCATACATTTACATATTATGTGCCAGATGTACAGGATACTACAAGTGTCAGTGATATTCTTATATGGGCTGTATTAGTAGACACACACAATAATATATGGATAGGTACAAGTAATGGACGTTTAAACTTATTTGATCCGGAAAAAAAACGATTTATAAAAGTTCCATTGGTAACATCTCAGGAGACAAGTCATGCTATATTTGATTTATTTGAAGACTCAAAGGGAAAGTTATGGATAGGAACAGGAGGAGGTGGAATAAAAGTATTGGACAGAAATAGGCATATTATTGGTACATTTACTAAAGCAAATGGACTACCTAGCAATAATGTTAATGCTATTGAAGAGGACAACCAAGGTAATATTTGGGTCAGCACAAATCAGGGAATTGCAAGAATCACTCCTCAAACAAAAAAAGTAAAGGTATTTGATAGCAATGATGGATTGCAAGGTTTACAATTTAACCGTCGGGCTTCATTAAAATTAGCATCAGGAAAATTACTTTTTGGAGGAAATAATGGGTTTAATTTTTTCAACCCATCGGATTTACTAATTCCGTCTGCAAAATATCCGGTTGTATTTGTTGATTTTCAGATTTTTAATAAACCTGTTACAATTGGCGATTCTTCTCCACTCAAACAACAGATAAGTGAATCGGACAGAATAGAATTATCCTATCAACAATCGGTTTTCAGTATTGAGTATGCTGCACTAAACTATACAACACCTGAAAAAGTACAATACAAATACCGCCTTAAAGGATTTGTGGATGAAACATGGCAAAATGTTGGAGACGTTAGAAAAGTCACCTACACAAATCTTGATCCTGGAAAATATACTTTTGAAGTAACTACACTTCAGGATGACGGCTCAAATGGAAATATCCGATCTCTGGTAATAGTGGTGATTCCACCGTGGTGGAAAACATGGTGGGTCCGGACAATTATGCTACTAGGTATATTTTCAATGTTTATAACAATCTACTATCTCCGTCTTAAAAATATTCAAAGGGCTAACTTGTTGCTGGAAAAAGAAGTAAGAACACGCACAGAGGATTTACAACTGGCTAATCGTGCCTTAGTAGAAAAAAACCAATTGATACAGGAACAGAAAGAAGAAATAGAGGCTCAGGCAGAAGAACTTATTGAATCAAATAATGAAATCAGAAGTATAAATTTACGGTTGGAAGAACATGTAGATATACGTACAGCTGATCTAAAGAAGACTAACCAGGAACTGGATAATTTTGTATATCGTGTTTCTCATGATATTCGTGCGCCCTTATCTTCTTTACTGGGATTGATAGGATTGATGCAGGAAGAAACAAACTTGGATCAGTTGAGTAGCTATCTGGAGATGGCACAAAGAAGTATTTATAAATTGGATGGATTTGTGAAAGATATTCTGGAT
Organism: Xanthocytophaga flava; assembly: GCF_030068545.1. Lineage (NCBI taxonomy): Bacteria > Pseudomonadati > Bacteroidota > Cytophagia > Cytophagales > Rhodocytophagaceae > Xanthocytophaga > Xanthocytophaga flava. The sequence goes on from NZ_JASJOR010000041.1 coordinate 41,532, forward strand.
TATTCCAGAAATAGTCGTACAACATTAGACAGAAAGCAAATAGATTTTTCTATACTGGTAGATAATATTTGGAAAGAACTAGAGTATATGGAAAATGCTAGCCGACTAGATATTATCAAAGACTATGAATTGCATAAGCCATTCTGGAGTGATGAAAATCGATTAAGAGTAGTTTTCCGAAATCTGTTTTCAAATGCTATTAAATATCAGAAAATCAGAGAGCAACATCCTTTTCTTAAAATAAAAGTTATAACTGATGGGAATGACGCTGTTATAACAATAGAAGATAACGGAATAGGAATTGAAAAAGGACATCTCGATAAAGTATTTGGTATGTTTTATAGAGGAAGTGCTCAATCTACTGGTTCTGGAATCGGATTATACATTGTAAAAGAAACAATTGAGAAACTAAATGGTTTTATCCAACTTCACTCTGAATATGGTAAAGGAACTAGCTTTACTATCAGATTACCTAGTATTGAAAACGGTTAGCCTTTACCTTCCCATTCCATATAGAATTGCTGCAGGAATTGTTCCATAAAGTGATGTCTCTTTTCAGCTATACGTTTTCCTGTAGATGTGTTCATTCGATCCTTTAAAAGAAGCAGCTTTTCATAAAAATGATTGATAGTAGGGGCTGTACTCTTTTTGTATTCTTCCTTTGACATTTGAAGATTGGGTGCAATCTGAGGATTATACAATTCTCGATTTTTAAACCCACCATAATTAAATGCTCTGGCTATGCCAATTGCACCCATAGCATCAAGTCGGTCGGCATCCTGAACTACTGCAAGTTCAAGAGAATAGAATGACGTAGTAAAGTTGCCACCTTTAAATGAAATATTACGGATAATCTGTTCTACATGATCAATAATACTCTGGTCTATAGATTGTGCCTTTAAAAAAAATGCTGCTTTCTGAGGACCAATTTCTTCATCTCCATCGTGAAATTTGGCATCTGCTATATCGTGGAGAAGTGCAGCTAGTTCAACAACCAGACTATTAACAGATTCAGTTTGAGAGATGAGTTTTGCATTATGCCATACACGTTCAATATGCCACCAATCATGTCCTCCTTCGGCATTCTGAAGCTCTTTTTTTACATAGGTAATAGTATTCTCTATAATAAGTTGATCATTCTGCATTTCTATTTAATTTAGGTTTCAAAAATACACTCTTTTATTATTTAATGGGAATAATTTATGCCGCCACGTCCTTACATACTTGCAGAAACAAATTGGAAAACAGTAAAAGAAACCCCTTATGAAGTTGTGGTACTTCCCTGGGGTGCCACAGAAGCACACAATTACCATCTGCCTTATGGGACAGATAATTTTCAATGTGATTATGTCGCCGCTGAATCGGCTCGAATAGCGTGGGAGAAAGGTGCCAAAGTTGTGGTTTTGCCTACAATTCCATTTGGCGTTAATACAGGGCAGCTAGATATAACACTGGATATCAATATGATGCCAAGTACACAAATGGCTATTTTGAAGGATGTAGTAGACGTTTTGGCTAGACAAGGTATTCCTAAACTGGTAATACTAAACGGACATGGAGGTAATAATTTCCAGCAGATGCTTCGGGAACTACAGGCATTATATCCTACGGTATTCTTGTGTACAATTCACTGGTTCAGGGTTATTGATGGACGCAACTATTTTGATGATCCCGGAGATCATGCTGGTGCAATGGAAACCAGTGCAATGATGCATATAGCACCTGACTGGGTACTGGATCTTTCAGAAGCGGGAGATGGATCATCGAAGCCATTTAAAATAAAGGGATTTCAGGAAGGATGGGCTTGGGCACAGCGCGAATGGAGTAAGGTAACCGCAGATACTGGCGTTGGCAATCCATACGAATCTACGCCTGAAAAGGGAAAGAGGTATTTAGATGTTGTAACAGAAAAGATAGGAGGTTTTCTAGTAGAGTTATCTGCAGCAGATGCAAAAAATATGTATGAATAAGCCGTTAATAATAAACCCCACTGATAGCCAGTGGGGTTAGCGGTTGAAATCTTGGGTTGTAAAGTGGTTTGTTTATAGAAATCATCAAATGGATGATTAGTTTCCATTTACGCTAAAATTGAATGATAGGTTTTCGTTTAGTAAAGCTTTTTTCAGTGCATCAATATTTTTCTGAATAGACACATCTACCTGTTTACGCATACTTTCCATATCTTTTTGTTTCCACTCTTTATTTAATTCCTTGTTTTCCACACCACTAACGGTAACAAAACCCAAATCTACAGGATGAGATAATTTGGGATTGGCTTCATGATAAAAGTTATTAAACTCATACATAAAAATGCCATCCTTTATTAACAGGGTTGCCACATAAACTACCCTTCCATCTGTTGATGCTTTTTTGTTTGTGTATTCACTGGTGAATGGTACTTCACTCCCCATAGAAACCATACCCATCTCCTCACTTATAAAAGAAATCGTGTTTTTGTTACTATTAAGCCAATTTTGTGCTCTTTCGATAAGTTGAGCTTTACTGACACCTGGAACTTCTATTGTTTCAGAGTAGGCAACTAACCCATTGGATTGTGCCATTTGTAGAGATTGAGCCCATGAAAAGGAACCACAAAGGAATAAGAATAAACCTACCAGGTTTCTGCAAAAATTTGGGTGGAAGAAAGTATATGCTTTCATATGGTAAATGAGTAAAAAACGATTTAGATGTAAGAGTAGTTGCATGTGTTTTGTATACATATATACTTATGCGAAAAAAAAGGTAAACCTTACATGGTAAATAAAAAATAAAAATATGTACGCAAAATAATAATATGTTGATTGATAAGGTTTTGTGATTTTTTGAAATAGATAAAGTACTATAATTCTTACTTATGTTAGAAAAATGAAAGTCTAAAAAAAGCAAAATGCAGGGTATACACCTAAAAAAGATAGTATTTTTGAATGCATATTTTTAATAAGATACAACAGGGCATCATTTATCTGCTAACATCACAAAAAAAATGGGTCATCAAATCCAAATAGAAAAAAGCATAACTACTTCTCTTACTTCTTTTCTGGAGGTAAATAAATACAGTCAACTTATTGTATTGGTTGACGAAAATACTAAGAGATACTGTTATCCTTTGGTAAAAGCTACTTTACCTAAGCACACTCTTATTCAGATAAAAAGTGGTGAAGAGCAGAAGCATTTGGAAACATGTATGATGATCTGGCAGAAAATGACAGATGCTCAATTAGACCGAAAAGCGTTGCTAATCAATCTTGGTGGTGGGGTAATTGGGGATATGGGAGGATTTTGTGCGGCAACCTACAAAAGAGGCATCGACTTTATACAGATGCCTACCACATTGCTTTCTCAGGTAGACGCCAGTGTTGGAGGTAAGTTAGGCATTGATTTTCATGGTTTGAAAAACCATATTGGGGTTTTTCAAAATCCGAAGGCAGTGTTAATCGCTACTGATTTTCTTCAAACTTTATCGTATGGAGAAGTTCGTTCTGGCTTTGCGGAAGTGATTAAGCACTGTCTTATTGCAGATAGTCAGATGTGGGACGAAATAAGACGCAAGGATTTAGAAGAACAAAGCTGGAATGAATTGGTTAGACATTCTGTGAAGGTGAAAGAAACTATAGTAGAACAGGACCCTACAGAAAAAGGATTGCGGAAGATTCTGAATTTTGGCCATACAATTGGCCATGCAGTAGAGAGTTATTTTCTGGAAAAACCGAAACGAAAATTGCTACATGGTGAAGCCATTGCTATTGGGGTGGTAGCAGAGGCATATCTATCCTATAAAAGAAAGCTACTGCCTGAAGAATCGCTTATGCAAATAGAAGAATTTGTTTTTTCCATCTATGGCAAAGTAGATATTCAGGAAAATGATATGGAAGCTATTGCACCCTTAGCATTACAGGATAAAAAAAATGCAGCCGGGAAAATACAATGTGTCTTATTGAAAGCTATTGGCGAGCCTGTTATTGACCAGCCTATTTCTCTTAAGGATATCAAAGATGGATTGAAGTATTACCAGAAATAAAATATAAATGATCCTAAATTTTAGGAAAAGGTTCAAGTCTGCACATAGTAAATCGCAAAAGATTTTTTACCGAAGCAAAGTAATCTGTTTGACCAATGAGGGAATTGCGATTATTCACTGAAATTTCGTTGCTGCGTATAACTCACCACAAAACTTTTTTGACCGAAATTCATCGCAGGAGTTTGATTGATTGGAATAAAAGCAAGATATGATACTTACTCACCCAACTATGATATAAGCATCCAATACAAATTAAAAGCCTATACTCTTCTTAAAAAGTATAGGCTTTTAATTTGTATTATTTCAGATGAAGCAACTTGTATCTGAAATTTAGGAAAATATACAGAATGGTTTCTGCTTTATTAATATTCTATCTTTTCAAAGTAAAAAACAGAGCGTTTCCGATCTACTTTTTTGTCTTCTTTATTCTTAATTCGTTGATCTCCCCATGCCAGGAAATAATTATCATACCAGTAAGCAGTAGAGCTGCGGGTTGCTGCCCTATGTTTATCACCTTCATATTTCTTATCCATTTCCTCCCGGTTTTTATCATCAACTACATTATTACCTTTAACAACCTTAGTGAAGATATGATCATTATAAGAATAAATCAACTTTACAATTTGATTCTCTACATTAACACGGATCATATGTTTTAAGGAGTATTGTTTGACATCTCCCATTTCAAAACAATTATCCCACAATAACTTTCCTTGCTTGTCAAATCCTGCAACTACCGCATGTGTGTAAAGATAGCCATCAAAAACGCGAGTGGTATACGTCATTGCACGACCATTGACATAGCGAGTCTGATATTCAGTTCTATAGGTAGGAACATAAGCTTCTCCAAGGAGAATGTATTGATTGTCCTGTAAAATAAGATCATGTAATAGTAATCGGCAGTTTACTTTTAAATCCTCACCTTTGGCTTTTTTCTTTTCTATCTTCTTTTCCATTTTCTCCTGTCCTTTCTCAGATAAGAATTTAAAGAAGTTAGCAAATTCTGTAAAACTATAATACTTTATATAATCAGTTTTGTCACTTGTAACTCTACTAATGTATAACCCTTGGGCAAAAGTGCTGGTTGTATAAGTTCCGGCTATAATCTTTTCATCATTTACAACAGTCATTCTAGCATCTAATAGTTTTTCCTTGTCTGAGTCTTCCGGATGTATTGTCAGGGAAGATTTACGTTCATTTTTATAAAAGCTATTAAGCTTTATCCCTTGTTTTTTATTATGATTGACTAGAGATGTAATATCTACTAAACCTTCTCTGTTACGAACCTGTATGTCTTTTAATACTTCTCCCTTCTCTACTCCTATTTGAAGAAACCCTTCTTTTTGTATATCATAATATCCAATAACCTGAGACTTTTTTATGGTGCCCATAAAATAAACGGCGTCATTATAGGCTTTAAAAGACTGAATGGAGAATTTCTTAGGAGTCTCAAATGTTTTTCTGACAGTCTTCTTTGTCAGAATATCAACAACCAGCAGTTCTTTTTTAGCAGACTTATATCTGTTGAACAGGATATAAATTTTAGGAGCAACACTTAATTCATCATAATAATATCGGCTAAAAAAAAGGTCTTCGTCAATAGCTACAGTGGTCTCCCATGATTTCTGAAAATTATTGTCGTATTGGATAAACTCCCAGTTTTTATCATCACTACGGGAAATAGATTCTCCTTCTTTGAAAATCATTAGTCCTTCCTTTCCAATAGGAATCAAATGATAGTTTTCATCTTTGCTCTCTAACTGTATTTCTGTACGTTGTACTTGTTTTACTTGTGCTTTTGAATTAAAAAAAACACCGAGAATAAATAATAATGTAAAAATTCTTTTCATAAATTAAATAATGGTAAAATCTATGCAAATTATAGATGTTTCAATTATTGGATTTAGAAAGAAAATATCATACACTACATTGTATGTTTTCGTACAAAAAAGAACCCCCTGGTAATTGTTACCAGGGGGTTCTTTTTTGTAAAAGCACTTTTATTTTATCTATACAAGACTGAATTAGAGGCCTCAATGATTCGTTTGGTACTTGGAAGAATTGCTTCAATCAGAGTTGGTGCATAAGGTAGAGGAAGATCCATACTGTTTACACGACGAATAGGTGCATCCAGATAATCAAAAGCAAAACGTTGTACGTTATAGGCAATCTCAGAAGAGATGGATGCCAACGGCCATGATTCTTCTACAATAACCAGTCTATTAGTCTTCTTTACAGAGTTGATAACCGTTTCATAATCAATAGGACGTACAGTACGTAGATCGATTACTTCTACTGAGATACCTTGTTTTTCCAGTTCGGCAACAGCTGGCATTACTACACCTCCTGTTTGAGGGTTATCACACAACATTTTACCAAAAGAAACAATAGTAAGATCTTTTCCTTCTTTTTTAACGTGTGCTTTTCCCAGTGGAATCAGGTATTCTTCTTCTGGAACCTCTCCTTTATTGCCATACATCAATTCTGATTCCATAAATATTACAGGATCATTATCACGGATAGATGACTTTAGTAATCCTTTCGCATCATATGGATTAGAAGGCACAACTACTTTCAGACCTGGAGTATTGGCAAACCAGTTTTCGAAATTCTGGCTATGCTGAGAACTTAACATACCTGCATTTCCGGTAGGTCCACGAAATACAATAGGTACAGAATATTGTCCACCAGACATAGACATCATTTTTGCCGCACTATTGATAACCTGATCAATTGCAACCAGCGAAAAGTTGAATGTCATAAACTCAATGATAGGACGAAGACCATTGGCTGCTGCTCCTACTCCAATACCTGCAAAGCCTAGTTCAGCAATGGGTGTATCAATCACACGTTTAGCACCAAATTCGTCTAGCATACCTTGGCTTACTTTGTAAGCGCCATTATATTCTGCAACTTCTTCTCCCATCAAAAACACGTTGGGATCGCGGCGCATTTCTTCAGACATGGCCTCGCGCAAGGCTTCGCGGAATGCAATTTCTCTCATTGTATGATTTTGAGTTATTCGTTATCTGTTAGTTGGTCATTGGTATACCTTAGAAGGAGAACCAATAGAATAAATGCATTTAGAAGGCAACAAAATTAGACAGAAACCAGTAATTAGCAAACTGTTTTTATAATGTACCTGTGATACAATAAAATTCTCTGTAAGTAGAGAACACAAATCGATAAAGGGAGTAACCATAATTATTTAGCAGACGAATAAAAACAACTGATATACAGGAAGATTATCAATTGCCTTAGCAGATATGGAAAATTTTGCCAGGCTATTTCTAAAAGGTATTTCATTGTAAAAACTTTGATAGAAATACAGACTTTACTATTATGCTGATTGTATCAGGATTTTTCCTGAAAATAAGGATTGGGTAAGGTTGTTTTAGTCATTGGTGTGTCAAAAAAATAGTATATTTCATGCCATAAAATCTTGTTTATACACTGGCATTATACCAGTCTAGTAATACGATATGAATCAGCTAACGGAAGAACAAATTGCTCAGTTATCGCCGGACACAGCATCTTTGGCTGCTGGAAAAGGGCTTGCCGGTACATCAAAATGGGTTTCTTTTGGGTATAATGAACGGGTACTGTGGGGTGAAATCAAAGGAAGTGGCAGTACCCCTTATCGCAGCCAGATTGATCTGACAAATACTGCATTTAAATGCAGTTGCCCTAGTCGTAAGTTTCCCTGCAAACATGGACTAGGTCTATATCTGATGTTTACCCGAAATTTTGCAGATTTTACCAAGACTGAGAATGAGCCTGTCTGGGTAAAAGAGTGGATGGATAAACGAGCATCAAAGCCGGCTACTACAGAACCTAAACCTGAAGCAGATGTTGAAATAGTTGCTAAACAGGCTAAAGCAAAAGAAAAAAGGCAAAATAAACGATTGGAAGAAATTGCTGGTGGGGTTGCAGAGTTGGATCTATGGGTAAAGGATTTATTACGTGGAGGTTTATTAGCATTTCCTGAAAAAGGGCCTCAATTCTGGAAAAAAACGGCAGCCCGGATGGTTGATGCGAAAGCCCCTGGATTGGGAAATATGGTCAAAGAATTTCAGGAGATTAATTATTTTTCCGGAAATACCTGGCAAGGAGAAGCACTACAGCAGGCTACCAAAATATTCATGCTGTTAGAAGGTGTAAAAAATATAGATGCTTTACCTACTTTGGTACAGGAAGATGTAAAAAGTTTGATTGGCATTTCTCGTAATCAGAAGGAGCTTTTAGAAGATGCTGCTGCTGAGAAAATTAAAGATATCTGGCTGGTATTAGGCCGACAGCGCGAAGTAAATGACGAAGACCTAACCATTCAACGTGATTGGTTGTATGGCACACAATCCAAACGATTTGCCCTGATTCTAAATTTTGCCTATCGAAGTGCGCCTATTCAGAATTTGGTGGTGCCAGGTACTGCTACTCAAGCTGAACTGGTTTTTTATCCTGGCAATTATCCTTTGAGAGCAGCTATTAAAATGGTGGGCTCCAACTCTACACAATTTCCTGTTCCTGAAATGTTTGCTAACTGGGATGCTGTTCAGGAATATTACACGCAAATTTTGAGCAAGTTTCCCTGGGCCGACAATATTCCTTTGTTTGTAAAGGATTTACTTCCTGTAACCCATGCTTCAAAATGGCATCTGAGAGATTCTGATGGATATATTATGCCATTGCCAGCTGATTTTGACATTCAAAAGCTATATCAGATACTTGCTCTATCTGGCGGAACATCTGTACATATGTCTTTCCTTCAGCAGAAAGATACAGTTGTGCCATTGGGGGTTTGGGTAGAAGGCAAATACAAACTGATCTGATAAATTCTCCTTTAGTGAACTTTATCTGCTATGATAGTAAATCCATATAATGTTAGTGAGCGCATTGAAAGAATAAAGAAAAAACAATATTACACGAATTCATAAGATGAATCTACACATGAAAAGAGTTTAAGGCTACTCCTTTTCAGAAATAATAGAAGATTGGGAAGGCTTACCTTTTGTTAAAGAGAATAAGATATCGGAAGTTGCTGTCTAATCAGAAAAGAATGAATTTGTATAGGCGAATAAAGAGGTTATTACTTATTGAGAAGGAATTTGTTGCAACTTTAGGTGAATATGGCACTCTAGATGTTGATCTGAATGCAGATAGCTATGTAAAGATCTTAGATACAAACTTGCTAAATGGGTATCGTCATGAGGCGAAGGATAAATATGATCCGGTCTTTCTGAATAACACAGATCAGATAAAAGCTGAGATCGGAACTACCTTTGGAATCAGCTTTTATTTCCTGGTAAATAATTCTCACAGAGAAGTTGATATTGAAATAACTTTGCATATTCTCCATCCTGAAATGACAAATCCGCTTACCCAAATAAGTGCACGAAGTCAAACAGATACATTCATCTATACTACGCCTTATTATCAATACATGCATGTAACATTTGAACATGAGTATGAGCTGGTAAAAGGGCAATGGACTTTTCAGGTATGGAAAAATAGTGAACTAGTAATTGAGAAAATATTTGAGATAATATAATTCGTAGAGTCTCTCTAAAGATTTTAAAAAACAGCTATATGGCCGATTTCTGGAATGATCTGGTAAATACTGCTTTGTTAGGAACAGACAAGCAGACATTTGATGAAAATCTTTTACCAGAAACAATAAAAAACAGTTTATCACAAGTTGATAAAAAGGATAAAGAGGCTTTATTTTATAAGGCAGCTGCACTCGCCTCTTTCTATAGAAAGGCAGGTAATATGCCTGAAAAGCTGGAAGTTACCGCAGGTCTTCCTGCAGAGGCAGAAGTTCTTTCCTATGCTCCTACTCCGGTTATCTCATTATTACGGAAGATATTCTCATATGATAGTGGAAATCAGGCTTTAGTAGAAAAATGGTTAGATGAAGCTATTCGTAAATCATTGATTATTACACCTGATTTGCTTTTGGCATTATTAAATCTGGGACTGGATAAAAAATACAAACATTTGCAACCAAAAATCCGACAAATTGCAGGTAAGCGAGGATTGTGGATGACTCAGTTTAACTCAGAGTGGAATTACCTGAAAGAAACAGACTATCTACTTTTATGGGAAGAAGGCAAAGCAGCAGAAAGAAAAATTGCTCTTGAAGAAATTCGGAAGAACAATCCAGCACAGGCACGTGAAATTTTGGAAAAATCCTGGGAACAAGAGACTGCCAAGACAAAACTGGAGTTGATAGCTGTACTGAAAAATCAGTTGAGTTCAGATGATGAACCTTTCCTGCAGCAGGTATTCGATGAAATACAAACGGTACGCCAAAAGAAAAAAGATGCTACGCCTGATTTGCTCAAGCAAGTGGTTGAGTTGTTACTAAGCTTGCCAGAATCAAAGCTGAGCCAGGAAATATGGGAGAAGGTGAAACGCTATGTTTATAAGAAAACAGACAGAAAATTGTTGGGACTGGTTTCTGCTGAAAACATAGCTGTAGTCATTCCTGAAAAAGGAGACGATTTTTTTTGTAAGGAAACTATGTGGGAACGGCTAGGTATTCTGGAAGAAAGCCACAATAAAAATGTGTATGTGGATGTTGAAGGATGGTTGTATGAAATAATTTCACGTATTCCTCCTCAACTATGGGAACAACATCTGTCAGCCTCTCCTGTCCAGATAATGGAAGCGTTTAATAAAGGAGAAGGGTTTACTAAAAAGAAAGATAAAGCAAAAGAAGACACAATTGCTTTATATACTGTTGCATTGGCTCAGGCAGCTTATTATCATAACAATAGTGCCTGGGCTAGAAGTTGGTTAGAGTATTATAAAGACGTTTATACTATTCAGCAAACTCATGTAAGTTATCTGTTAAGCTATTTATCAGATGCAGAACTAGAAGAGTTTTATCTCAAACACATAGACTTATCCAATACTGCTACTGACTCACAACGATTGCGTGAAGAGTTACTTAAAAGAAAAGAACATCAGTGGTCATTTGCATTCACACAGTACGTTGTGAAAGCTATGTGTAGTGATCTTACTTCCTATAATTATGGAAATACAGTGTCTTTTCTGATAGAGTCAATACTACATATGCACCCTGACATTGTAAAAGAGAATATCTCCGATTATATGTCTGCCAATGCACCCGGCTGGGTAAGAAGCCAATATGATAAAACGATTGTATTCCCATTACAGGAGATGATGGGTCTCCGAATGGAATTGAAAAAAGTGTTTGAGGGATAAGAAAGAATCATTACAATGGGAATATCAATAAGTATTGATGCAGATCTAAATGGGTATGCTATAAGAGAGTGTGGATCAAACCTTCAATTATCAACATACTGGTTGGTAGTAACTCGAAATTATCGTGATTATGAAGATTCGTTGTTTCAGCAACTCCAGGATCTTCTTAAGATAAACCTTAAACCATTTTCGTATCATCTTATGTATTCTGAAATTGCAGAAATGGAAGAAGATGATGATTTTGATAACGATAAGGCGCATGCAGAAGAAATCAACTACCGGAAGGAACAGAAAGTATATATAAAGAAATGTATGCAAAATCCAGAAAAGGTTTTAAAGATTGCTGAAAGATTCCAGAAAAAAATCATCCATAATCCAGACTTTATCAAGAGTATTGATTGGGAATTTGTCATAGAGAAAGATGATAAGGATGTCTATCTGGATTATTTAACAGGAGATCAGTTTCGGTTAGATATTGCAAACATCATGGAGAGTTTACAATGTTATTGTGATAATGGTGTTGGGAAGGTTTTCTTTCGCATTAGCACATAAGATTTAGAAAATGCCCAATAAGAGTAAAATTTACACTACTACAACCTAAAAAATGAAAACATTAGATATTGTATTATTAGTACCATTAATCTGGGGAGCATATAATGGATATAAAAAAGGATTATTGATGTCATTTGTTGCGATTGCCGCTTTTGTGATAGCAGTCGTTCTTGGATTTCGATTATTACATGCTGGTATCGAATGGCTTGCTCCTTATCTAAGTGGAGTGCCACGTCGAATACTTCCCTATATTGGTTTTTCAACTTTGTTCTTTCCTATTATATTTTTGGTAACCAAACTGGGGCAAATGCTGCGTAATGCCTGGAAGTATACTCTGATTGGAAGTTTTGACAGTATTGCAGGAGCCATAGTAGGCCTGACTCTGTGGGCATTTGGTGCAAGTGTAGTGATTTGGTTGATTACAGCCATAGGAATCAGAATCCCTGCTGATGCTCGGGAGCATACATTCGTGTATCCGGTTGTAGAACCGATTGCTCCGATAGTTATTAATAAAGCTTCGGGATTACTACCAGCTGGCGAAAATTTGTTACAACGCTTAAAAAAACGGATTGATGAAGCATAGACAATATCAATAAAAGGCATCTTCGATATGGACAAGTTCTATAGAATTGCCAAGAGTAATTGCAATGATATCAAAACGAATGTCATGCAGCCAGTTGGTGTTATGAATATACTCATCAGCTGCTGCATGAATTTGGTTTCGTTGTGTAGAAGATACGAATGTTTCAGGCTCGCCAAACTCTGTACCTGAACGGGTTTTTACCTCTACAAATATCAAACAGGAATCTTTGCGTACGATCAGATCTATCTCTGCTCGTTTGTATCGAAAATTTCGTGTAACAATTTCAAATCCTTTACTTTGCAACCACTCTGCTGCCTGGTCTTCTCCCCGATTACCAGTTTGTTTGGTTTTGGAATATTTCATAGCTAATGGTACAATTATATCTGGATATAGATGGCGTCTTATTGACCAAAGACCAGAAACTCCCTGAGGGAGTGTATGAATTGTTGGATTATATACTTGCTACTTTTGATTGTTATTGGCTTACCACACATTGCAAAGGCCATGCTGATACAGCTATTACATATCTGTCAAAATTTTATTCAAGTGAATATCTTGAAAAACTAAAACAAGTAAAGCCTACGAACTGGGATACACTAAAAACCGAAGCTATTGACTATACTGCGTCCTTTGTATGGCTAGATGATTTTCCTTTTGAATCAGAGAAAAATAGTTTAGCCAAGAAAGGTGTTTTGGACAGACTAATCATAGTGAATTTAAAAGAATCCTTTGCTTTACAAAATCTTTTGATACAACTAAAATCTTTGGCCAATGCCTGATGCAGATATATACTATAATGTACCTTTATGTAAACAAAGTTTAGAATGGAAGATCTTTTAAAAGGCTACTTAGATCAATTGAGGCGTGGATTAGAGCTTGGAAAAGATCTTGTTGTAAAACCACCAGTTAAAGAAATCCGAAATGTAGTTATTGCAGGTATGGGAGCCTCTGGAACTGGAGCTTCTATAGTGCACTCTGTAACTGCTGATAGTATACAGATACCTGTGGTCTTGATTCAAAGTTATGATCTCCCTGCCTTTGTCAATGAGCATACATTATTTATCGCATCTTCTTTTTCAGGAACAACAGAAGAAGTCATATCTACATTAACTCAAGCTATTGTTCGGAATGCAACAATAGTCTGTCTTACTACTGGTGGTAAATTACTTGAAATTGCTCAGCAGAATGGACTTACAATTGCTAAGATTCCATTTAAAGAACCGCATTCAAGAGCTTTTATTGGATACTCGGTTATCCAATTATTATTTTTGCTTAAACAGTATTCTCTTATTTCAGACTGGTTTATTCCTCAGATTGAAGCAGCTATTGAATTGATTGATGAAAGAGAATACTTTATTGATGATGGTGCTAAAAATGTGGCTGAATTTTTAAAAGGAAAACTTCCTGTAATGTATGGAGATGCGAAGTTTGGACCTGTATTACATTGGCTTCAGCAACAAATTAATACAACTAGTAAACAGTTTGCCCATACCAATCTAATTCCGGAATTGAATCACAATGAGATAGAAGGATGGATGCATCCTGCTACACTATTGGAAAGTACTATGATTGTAATGCTGACTACAACTCTTGATCATCCGCGTATCCAATTACGAATTGATGAAACTCGTCAGATCATCTATAAACACTCAGCAGGAATCATAGAGGTAATTTTATTATATGGAAATTCTCTATTAGAACAGATGTTATATGCTATTAATCTGTTTGACTGGATATCTTTCTATCTGGCAAAGGAAAATAATGTAGATCCGCTAGTGCTAAAAAATATTTCAGAATTAAAAGACCAGATGAGTAAGCAATAATTATCCTAGACAACTTCAATGACTACAGGTTACGCTTTATAGGATTACAATGTTCTATTGTAGCAGAGGTTATACCTTTGTGCAACTTTCAGAAAATGACATATGTTTTCCTAAGTAAGAGTATCATTATCTATGTGCTTATATGAATCCAAAAATCAATAAAAGTGTGCAGTATCAGCATTTAGGATTGGCTGATTATCAGAAAATATGGGATTATCAAACAGAATTGTTTCAGCAGATCCTGGATGTAAAAACACAGAATCGTGATCTGCCACCAGAAAGCCAATTAGAGACGCCCAATTTTCTGTTATTTTGTGAACATCCTCATGTGTATACATTAGGACGAAATGGTAAAGCGGATAACTTATTGCATGCAGTAGATACTCTTGCAGACATAGGTGCTACCTATTACCATAGTAATCGTGGAGGAGATATTACCTATCACGGACCTGGACAGATTGTTGTATACCCTATTCTTGATCTGGAAAACTTTTTTACGGATATCCATAAATACATGCGTCTACTTGAGGAGGCGGTTATACGTACATTAGCTTACTATAAAGTAGATGCAGGACGAATAACTGGTCTAACAGGAGTATGGATAGATTACGTAGAACAAAAGCAACCACGAAAAATATGTGCAATGGGTGTAAAAACCAGTCGTTGGGCTACCATGCATGGCCTTGCACTAAATATTACTACAGATCTTTCTTATTTCAATAACATTGTTCCTTGTGGTATTTCTGATAAAGCAGTTACTTCCCTAGCTAAAGAAATTGGCCAGGTACCCAATATGGCTGAAGTTGAAGCTTTATTACTTAAACATATATCATCCCTTTTCGAAATGGAGTTGACCATGAAAGAATCTGTGTCAATACTTTCCTCTCCAATGTAAATTGAAGTAATCAGAATTCTGATAAAATATTTGTTGTATGTAGTTTATGTCACAAATTAAAAAGAGATCAAAACTCTGATTAGTTTATAAAAATATCGAAGTTCTGATAATAGTTCGAGGTTATCAGAAATCTGATGGCTTTCGTATACAATCAGATTTTTGATATTTTCTTTGCCTACGCATACTTTGCTGTAGAGAATTCGATTATTATTTTAAAAGCTGCATTACTGCTTCATCTCCTACTATCGCATTCTCTGGCCGGGGATGACGTTTATCAAAGACAGCAAGTTGATTCGCTGATAAAATAGTATTCATACTTTCATCAACCTGCCCGCCCTTCATTACTTTGTGTAAATCCAGTTTCAAATGTTTGGCAAGAAATGAATAGGCGGTTAAACGTTTGGATAGACCATAGTCATGTTTTTCATTGGTGTAATGCGAATTCTCAACCAGGTTACCAGCATTATAGTATTGATAAATATTTTGAATATAGGGATATTCTAATTCTGGAGTATATTTGGTCCAGTCTGCACCATCTGAAACAAGTAACATAGGACGTGGTGCTGCCAGTGCTGCAATTTCTACATTACTGGTTTGATGAGTAGATCGCTTATGTATAGGCATACCGCTTTCACAGACACAACCACCAAAAAAATAGCCTGATACCTGGACAACAGGTACAGAAACAGTAATTCGTGGTTCAATAGCCGTAAGCAAAAAGGCTTGCGTCCCTCCTCCTGATTCACCGGTTATAGCTGTCCGATTAGGATCTGCTTCTGGCAATGACAATAAAAAATCCAGTGCACGAATGCTGTTCCATGTTTGTAATGGCAATGCTTTCGGAATCTTATGTATACACTGTTTTGAATCACCATAACCTATCATATCATAAGCAAATACAATTGCACCCATTCGGGCTAATGTTGCACATCGGTTTTGTAGTTGTTCATGAAATCGCCCATCAGGATTATTCCCATGACCATGAGTACAGAGTATCACAGGCACTTTGGCTTGTTTTTTTAATGGACGATACAGATTACCTGTTACATAAAAACCAGGCAGGCTTTCAAAGGCAACATTCTCCACTGAGTAGCCACTGAGTATTTTTTTACTATGGACAATAGGATTTAGTATTGTTTTCTGAGGAAGAGGCGATAGATTCATTCCTTCCAAAATGCCTTTACGGATCAAATTGGCTCGTTGTTCCCAGGAAGTTTTGTCAGTATATAGTTGGCCAAACTGCTGATGAACCTTCACTGCCTGATCTTCTGTAAAAAAGGCTCCCTGGCAAAGTTCTGGCTTCTCTGGATTAAACTGTGCCCATACTTGAGTAGTAAGCAGGAAGAATAAAAGCTTTTTCATTATTTTCAGCATTGATCCACTGAAAATAATGAAAAAGCCGATGAGATGTTTAACAATTTGGTAAATGAATACACAGTAAAAACAATATCTTTGCGCAGCGAAAACATCTCATTGCATTGTGTCTGTTCAATCTCCTGTTATAGAAGAACCACGTCTGTTTACAGTTTCCTTTGGTTTACTGTGTTTAAGTTCTTTTCTATTTTTTGCCAGCTTTAATATGATGGTTCCCGAGCTACCTGATTACCTAACGGAATTAGGTGGAGCTGAATACAAAGGGTTGATCATCAGTCTATTTACTTTAACAGCATTATTATCCAGACCTTTCAGTGGGAAACTGACTGATACTGTTGGAAGAGTCCCTATTATGGCATTTGGGTCTCTGGTATGTTTTATTTGTGGATTCCTGTATCCTATTTTCCATACAATTGCTGGTTTTTTGTTGTTGCGACTAGTTCATGGATTTTCAACAGGATTTAAACCAACTGCAACATCTGCGTATGTAGCAGATATAGTACCTCTTAGTCGACTAGGGGAAGCTATGGGATTATTGGGGATGAGTGGTACATTAGGTTCTTCTATCGGACCTGCTATTGGAGATTGGTTTACAATTACCTTTTCACGAAATGTAATGTTCTATTCTTCATCAGGCCTAGCGCTTATGTCTATTGCCATCCTGATGGGAATGAAAGAAACTTTGATTACAAGAGAGCGTTTTCAACTAAAGCATCTGAAGATTTCATGGAAAGATATGTATGAGCCTGCTGTTTTGCGGCCTTCTATAGTCTATTTTCTTTTTTGCTTTTGCTATGGTGCCATTCTGACAATAGGACCAGATTTAAGTAGATACCTGGGTATCAATAATCGGGGTTTATTTTTTACCTGTTTCACTTTATCATCTTTAATAACCCGTTTTGGAGCTGGAAGAGTCTCAGATCGTCATGGTCGTGAGAGCGTAATGAAGGTGGGTGTTTCATTAATGGCGTTCTCAATGCTTCTAATCGGCTTAGCAGATTCTCCTTTGTTTTTACTTACAGGTTCTGTTGTATATGGAATTGCTCTAGGAATTTGCTCACCTACAGTACAAGCCTGGACTATAGATTTAGCCCCTGAAGATGGTCGCGGACGAGCGGTTGCTACTATGTATATAGCATTAGAAGCAGGTATTGGTTTGGGTGCCCTGTTATCTGCCTGGTTATATGACAATGATTCCTCCAAATTTGGGATGGCGTTTTATGTGATGGGTATCATTACTTTGGTAGGATGGTTTTATATGGTAAAAACTGGAAAAAAGAAATTACCTCAATAAGCCGACTTTCACGATGGAAAAGCAATCCTTTGAAAATTTTGTTTGTCAGAACTTCAAAGAAAAGTATCAACAGGTAGCTCTTCAAATGATCAAACCTACAATCCGTTTACACACTGAGGTAAAAAGCGAAGCCGAAATTCCTATTGGTTATACTAAAATTGGTGGATATCCAGATTTACCACCGGAGTTTGAATGGCCTGCCTCAAAATATACAAATGAACCATTATGGTTTGTCGCTCAAATCAAATTAGAGGAAGTAAAAGATTGGGATAAAGAGAAGATGTTACCCATAACTGGCATTTTGTATTTCTTTGCTATATATGATCATGGTCATGTGATGTATTTTGATGGCGATACTACAACATTAATACGAAGATCTGCACCTATAGAATTACAGCTAGGGAAAAGAAATTGGTTGCAGCGAATATTTACAAGAGAAGAGCGGAAAATATTTCCTGCATGTAGTGTGTCAATAAGAACAGAATATACACTTCCTTATTGGCCAGCTTTATATAAAGCTCTTAGTGGAGATTATTCGAAGGAAGAGGATGTTGTATTGGATATTGACAACTATTTTTATGACCAGGAATTACTACTTAATGAGAAAGAACATATTAGCCGACATTTACTTCTTGGTTATGCTACTCCCATTCAATCTGAGTACATTGAATCTAGCCCAGTAACAGAGGTTGTGGATTGGGATAAACTAAGAAAGGAAGATATTGCAAAGATTAATGAATGGTGTCTGCTCTTTCAAGTAGATAGTGATGATAATACAAAAATGAATTGGGTTGATGGAGGGCGAATTTACTTTTTAATAGAGAAGGATAAGCTGGCAAAAAAAGATTTTACAAATGTATATGTGACAATGGAGTGTTATTGACTTCCCTATTTCTCATAAGCCCCGATATCGGGTTTAGAATCACGGGGTTTTCCTTTAAGATCTGATGTAACTCCAAGATTTTCTCCCGCATCAACCAGAGGTGATGCTTCCTGAGGTAAAAAATTGAGTTGTGTAATATTGGCAAAGTCCGGATCTATGGAAAGCAGATTAGTTGCATTATATATTAATGCATTCGCAGGTGTTTTTAGCAGGTTATGTGAAAAATTCTGAGTAAAGGTATGGTTAGTATTTTGAACAAAGTCTACTTCATTGGCCAGAGTACCCCATACAACCGTATTTTTTACTTCACAGAAGAGATTGTTTTCCCGATCAACACTATTAAATTTTACATAGTCAGAAAAAAGCAAAGCTCCATTTTCTCGCTGGAGTAAATAGTATGTACCTACTAACGTACAATGCCATAAACGATAATTTCCTCCTCCTAGCCCTGCAAAATAAAATTCACCACATTGTGTAATACGTGTATTAATTGCATGTACATCAGATTCAATTCCTAAAATTCCCGACTGGCGAGCATATTGAATAATGGTATTTTGTATCGTTACATCTGTTTCAGAATCGTTATCTGGAGAGTCTATAAAGATAGCATTGGTGGCATTACGTATCTGAACAAAATTCAATAAACTACCTTTATTTGAACCTCGAAATAATAATCCTGTCCATAAGCCTGATGCTTCCCTATAGTCACCATCCTGTCGGAACCCCATAAATTGAATAGGCTCACTAGCTGTTCCATTAGCTTTCAGAGTACCATTTACAACCAATGCAGCATTATTGTAAGCATAAATCTTTGTACCTTTTTCAATAGTTAACTGACAATTCTCAGAAACTGTAACGGAGTCAAATAGTATATAGGGCTTTTCTGCTGTCCAGGTTTGATTACAATTCAGATGTTTCTCATTTACAAAAACTGCATCCTGTCCCCAGGCGAGTAACTTAATATTAGGGATAGTATCCTGCATGTCAAACATTAGAGAGTCATACAATACAAATGCTTTGGATGAATCTCTGGAAGGAATATCCATCTTTACCATAACAAGTAAACTATCCCCTCCCCGCAACTCAATATTTTTGGCAGAGGTGATCGGGCGGCCACTTACAATAATAGAGTAAGGTGATGCTGGATTTCCCAAATGTACAGACTTTATAAGAACTGCATTTTTATTGGGATTTCGGACAAAGAAGTATTCCGTTGTGGTGGTGAGGGCAGTGAAGACAGTATCAAACACAATGGCATCTTCTGAAAATGTGACAGGTTTAGGATTGCCGGTCAGAATTTCATCCTGAGGTTTACAAGATACTATACAAAGTGTAAGCAGAATTAATAAGCAAATGTATTTCCCGAGAAAACGCATAAGTCTCACAAGTATTTTAATTCGAAAATAGCCTAAATATTCGCTGTAGAATAAAAATAGATAGGGTTGAATCGTGGTTTGATCGGGAATATACAGTATTATTTTGCTTCGATGCCATTGGAAGAATACATAGTTACTACATTTCTATGCTTTTCTTACACAGCTCCTTCTTTCAATTTTTCAGCATTATCTGCCATTCGGAGTTGCTCAATAAATGGTAAAATCTCTCCATTCATTACAACAGGCAGATTATAGACTGTGAAGCCAATCCGATGATCTGTTACTCGCCCCTGCGGATAGTTGTACGTCCGTATTTTCTCAGAGCGGTCCCCTGTAGATACAAGACTTTTCCGATGGCTGGCTATCTCCGCTTCCTGTTTCCGAACTTCTTCTTCATACAATCTGGTACGAAGCATCTGCATCGCTTTTTCACGGTTTCCTAACTGAGAACGTTCTGTTTGGCATACTACAACTGTTCCTGTTGGAACGTGTGTCAGCATTACCTTTGTTTCTACTTTGTTAACGTTCTGACCTCCTGCTCCACCACTTCGGGCAAACTGCATTTTGATGTCGCTTTCTCTGAGTTCAAAATCAATCTCATCAGCTTCTGGCATCACTACAACTGTTGCAGCTGAAGTATGTACACGTCCTTGAGTTTCTGTGTCCGGAACTCGTTGCACCCGATGTACACCCGATTCATATTTTAACATTCCGTATACGTCTTCACCTGATATTGTGGCTGTTATCTCTTTATACCCTCCCATAGTTCCTTCTGTAAAGTCTGCAAGATCTATTTTCCAGCCCTGATTCTCTGCAAAACGTTGATACATACGGAAAAGATCTCCTGCAAAAATAGCTGCTTCATCTCCTCCAGTACCTCCTCTAATTTCCAGTATGATATTTCGACTATCATTGGGATCTTTTGGAATGAGAAGATTTCGGATATTCTGTTCCATTTCTTCTTTTCTAGGGGAGAGTTCATCCAGCTCTATTTTGGCCATTTCCCGGAATTCCTCATCTTTTTCTGTCTCCAGTACTTGCTTTGCACTCTCAATATTGCCTAAGAGTGTTTGATAGGAGTGATACTCTTTGACAATTTTTTCGAGGTCTTTGTATTCTTTGCTGAGTTTGGAAAACCGATGACGGTCTGCAACTATAGATGGATCTGTGAGCTGTTGACCCACTTCATTAAACCGATGTTCAATAGCTTCTAATTTATCTAACATAAACAGTATATAAGCTTACTAGTCAGAATGCATAAATCAGGAAAACGAGATCTCCGTCAAAAATGCTCATGATAAGTAGGATAAGTGATAGATGAAACACAAAATTAATCAATAAACTTTACTTATTGAGGGTGAAATAATACATATATCACCTAAAATCTTACGTGCAAAGTACAGATAGTTCATTCACATTTCATTAGAAGAGAGAATCAAAGCATAGATATCAATATCATGCAAAATAGCAAAAAACTACTACAGGTAGGTTGGATGAGAATAACACGATTTTCGCAAGTAAGTGAACAACTATATTTGTTGTCTAAAAATCAACAACCCTTTTTATTAACGACTATGAGAAAAACTCTTCTATTATTTGTTTTAATGCTGTTGGCACTCCCCAACAAACTTTGGGCCCAGGAGAATGATTACCGTATACACGCTGTATTCTTATATAACTTCACCAAGTATGTACAGTGGCCAAGTGCAGGGCAATCAGGAGATTTCGTTATTGGTGTAGTGGGCAACTCATCTATTTATGATGAACTGGTAAAGATAACCAATGGCAAAATGGCTGGTACACAGAAAATTGTTGTAACAAAGTTTAAATCGGCTGATGCAATTACTAATTGCCAGATGTTGTTTGTTTCTTCGCAGGTTAACTTCGAAAATGTGCAATCAAAACTTGCAGGTAAGCCTGTATTGTTAATCACAGAGAAACCAGGACTTGCTCAAAAAGGCAGCAACATAAACTTTGTGATTAAGGAAAACAAATGGCGCTTTGAATTAAATGAAAACTCTACCCGCCAGGCTGGATTAAAAGTATCTGCTGAATTGTCTAAACTAGCTATTAGTGTTTAATCCTTTATATGTTGGTGGCCCATTAAAACATTTGTATTAGATTGATCTTTTCTGAGCAGAAATAATAATATAGCCTCATACATAGTGTATGAGGCTCTTCTGTTTAAGAGAAAGAAGATGATTACTCAACTATTGTAGTAAGTATTCCTATAGGTGAAATACTAATCTGGATTTCATCCCCACTATGTAATGTAAACTCATTAGGAGGCACAATACCTGTCCCTGTCATTAGGTAACAACCCTGTGGAAAAGAACACTCCCGATAAAGATAGTCAACAAGCTCTGTATGCTGGCGTTTCATCTGGTCAAGAGTTATTTTGCCATAGAAAACAGGATGTTTATCTCTCTTAATCTCCATCTGAATAGCTGTATCGGATGATAAGGGTTTTTGAGGTACATACAAGCAAGGGCCTAATCCTGCACAGCCATCATATACTTTTGCCTGAGGGAGATACAACGGGTTTTCGCCTTCAATACTGCGGGAACTCATATCATTCCCAATTGTATAGCCTACAATTTTTCCATTTGAATTTATAAAAAGAGTTAGTTCCGGCTCCGGTACATTCCACACAGAGTCTTTTCGAATTCGAACCTTTTCATTCGGACCTGTCACCCGATAAGATGTTGCTTTAAAAAAGATTTCCGGCCGATCTGCTTCATATACTTTATCATAAAAAGTACCTCCTCCTGAATCTTTGGATTCTTCCATGCGGGCTACTTTGCTACGAATATAGGTAACACCAGCTGCCCATACTTCCTGTGTACCAATAGGTGGTAAAATAGTGTGTTGGCTAAGAATATCAGAAACACCTACAGGATATTTATTTTGAATAGTTACTTGCAGAAACTCATATAATTCATCCCTGTTTACCAGAGTATCCCAGTCATAAT
This sequence comes from Xanthocytophaga flava, assembly GCF_030068545.1. Taxonomy (NCBI): domain Bacteria; kingdom Pseudomonadati; phylum Bacteroidota; class Cytophagia; order Cytophagales; family Rhodocytophagaceae; genus Xanthocytophaga; species Xanthocytophaga flava. Next base: position 64,532 of record NZ_JASJOR010000041.1, read on the forward strand.
AAGGTGAATCATATACTATTCCTTCATTTTCAATAAAAATAGCAGTAGTAGTGCGGTAAATCTTCATAAGTAGAGATAGTTTACCTGCAAAAGATACTACTTTAGAAAATGTTATAGAAGAATATTATAGAAATTCTGAGAATTATATAAACAAATATTATCTAGCTTTTGAGAAAAACGTCCAGGTTAATTCTTCTGGAAATAGCCAAATAATTTCCTATAGCAAAGATTTCATAATCATAATTGTAGTTAGTCAAAGGATACAATCCATTACGCATGATTCTGAATAAAGAATAGTTACCACTTAATAAATTGAAGAAATCTTCAAAGTAGGTTCTGGAATCTATATTCCGACTACCAAATTCAAACTGAATAAAATCAATCTGTTGTGATTCCAATAGTTTTTTACCTCCCTTAAGAACCGCCAGCTCATTTCCTTCAACATCTATTTTCATGAAATGAATGTGAGAAATATTTTCAGTTAAACAAAATTCACTCAAACATTTAATCTCAATTTCTGTTTGGCCATCATACTTATTGATTACATCATCTCTTTTGGAATACAAAGAGTTGAGTGTGCTATCTTGTGAACTAGTAAAAAAAGTTAGACTTCCAGGTGTATCGCCCAATCCGAATGGGTAAAAGGAAATATGTGGGTGAGATGCAAGCTTTTGAGAAAGGATTTGGAATGTTGTAGGTAAAGGTTCAAAACATTTCAAATCCATTTGTTCACCAAAATTCTGGACAAGGTATTGTGCATACTGTCCTTCATTTGCACCAACATCTAAAATAAGAGGCTTAATCTGATTTTTATCAAAATACTTATATAGTTTTTCGACTAACCATTCTTCTCCACTATCATTTATAGAGCGATGTCTAAGATTAAACCCTTTAATACTAATCCCATATAGAAAGCCAAAAAAAGACTGAAATTGCTTCTTCCCATAGATAGGGTTTAGTATCAAATCAATGAGTATAACGAGAATTTTTTTCATAAATAAATCCGGATTTTTAAACATGATAACACTATACTATTATCATGTTTTAGAAAAGTTCTCAGAATGATAGGGATTAGTTGAAGAGCTAGGAATTGTACTAAATTTATTTTTAATCTTTAAAAATGTTTTTCCAAAAAAATCATAATGTAGGCTTCCCTATAAAGTGAGCCAGTCGTAATTAGAGCCTAGCTGGCATTGACGTCCACCCAAATTTAAGACCGGTCAGAAGTGGAAAAATCGGCGGTGTTGAATAGTTGCGATTGCTCGTCCATCTGGCAAGGTGTGAGTCCTTTCAATGAGCTGTGAGGCCGGAACTGGTTGTA